>JADFHU010000247.1 GCA_022567055.1 Planctomycetota bacterium | reverse complement strand
ATTTATCCACTGTCATCCATTATGGAGGTATGCCTTTTTTCTTCTCTGTCTCGGAAAGCCTGGGCACCGAATAATCGCTGTTTGTTTCCTCCAGTTCCCGGGCCCGGGCCAATACCTTCGCCGGGGCGTCGTCTCCATCAAATGGGGGCGTACGCGTGACTTACAGATAAGCCAGAGACTTAAGGGCCTCTGCCGTTTAACGTGCACGTACCCATTCCTGTTGATTGCTGGTGGTCAGTGCCTCTTTGCCATAATAGGCGGCAAACCCCACCGCCAGGGCCGCAAATCCGCCCAGACCACGGGCCAGCCAATCAGGGCTTGAAACCTGTTGACTCAGTACGCCCAGTATGGCCCCGGCAATGGTCAAGCCAAACACCAGTAGGCGCCAGCGAACAATTCGCTCCTTTCGCTTGCGTGAAGTTGCAGCAAAGGTACAGCGCTGGCCCCAAACATGAATCAAAGCTGGATCTGATGCTGAGGTTTCATTGGGTGTCATGGAGCTTCATCCTTCATCCTTCCGACTTCATCCTTATCGCTTTCTCTCCATGGCTGTAGCTGACGAATATACGGGCACTGTTTTCTGTCATAACTTTCCCACTCCCGGCATGGCGAATCAAAGGATACACAGTGGATTCTTAGCATCCACCGCCAGGAGGAATTCTATCGGCCGACGCTGAACTGATCAAGGATTGAGTCACCCAAAACGTGGCCCCGGGGCTGCCCCCGACCGGTCATCTTTAGGAAATCATCCAATTCGTCAAGCCCAAATCCGTCTTCGTCGCATCGACCCGCTTGCTGATAATCTCCGCCGCCGTATGCCCATGCTCCGTCAATGGAGGACTAGCGTAATTGTGCTCAAGTACTGAGAGCGATCCATAGCACTGCCTGGTTGGAAGTTTTGCTTTGCCGCGGGAGACGCTATTTGCGGTTGGCATAGTGCCCACGAAGCGATGCCATGCCGCAATCAGACTCCTCGACCACAATTCTATTCGGATTCCGGGACAGTCCCCGTTCCGCCTGGCGGGGTTCAATCCCGAAGCGTCCCAACGCTGTCTTGCCCAGACTCTTTGGTGGTGGATCCCTAAGCCGGCCGCTCCACTTAAGGTCACCGTAAAGCCTTTGCTTGCAACATGTAAGTATTTTCGCTCCATGTTACTTGCCAAGCCTCCGGTACAGATCCGGACGTGCGCTGCTAACGCATCCGGCTCCTGCCTTGGGTCAGACGCTAAAGCGTTGGTTCGGGTACGGATGCACAATACGGACACTCGGAATCCAGGTTGATACCAACTTCTTGAAACGTCCCCAACTCAAACTGGCACTCTTTTGACTACGACGTCGTAAGGCAAACAACCATGCCTTGCATAACTCTGTACGCAGTGTGTTCAGTGCCCCTCGATTACCAGGGATTCCGTGATAGTTGATATAACCCTGAATGACCGAACGAAGCCAAGCACCTTGGGTCCACACAGGTAAGGCCCGGTTTCGGAGCAACTCGATGCGGATCGCTTGGATCTTGGCTCGTAGTCGCTTCGCTATCGTCTTACGTCGAACCGTGAATGTTCCGTCACTCCGACGGGTGTCGCAGATATGGGTAAAGCCGAGAAAATCAAACGTCTCGGGCTTACCCTGGGAGCGTTCACGACGGTTTGCAGCCGCAAACCGTCCAAACTCGATCAATCTCGTCTTTCCCGGGTGGAGTGCCAATTCAAATTTCGTCAGTCGGGTACGCAATGCTTTCACAAAGTGTCTGCCGTCTGATCCGTATTGAAAACACACCACAAAGTCATCCGCATATCGAACGATGTATACTTCGCCTCGTGCGTGGTGGCGACGCCACCAATGCACCCATAGGTCCAAGACGTAGTGTAGGTAGACATTCGCCAAAAATGGCGAGGCAACCGACCCCTGAGGTGTCCCAACCTCCGTCTTAGACCATTGTCCATCCTCCGATACCCCAGCTCGTAGAAATTTCTTTACGAGACGAAGAATCCTTGGATCGGACACGCGGTGTTCCAGGAAACGTATCAGCCAATCGTGTGATAAATTGTCAAAGAATCCCTGGATGTCCGCATCCAAAACCCAGCTTACCTTGCGTTGCGTGATCGCCACATGCAGAGCATCTAAAGCTCTGTGCTGACTGCGGCCAGGGCGAAATCCGTAGCTGAATCCCAGGAAATCCGTTTCGTAAATCGATTCCAGTACCCAAACCAATCCTTTTTGGACGATCTTGTCCTCCAAGGCGGCGATGCCGATGGGACGCTTGCGTCCGTCGGCTTTGGGTATCCAGATCCGTTTTGACGGCATAGCGTGGTAGTGGCCTGACTGGATGCGTTGGTGAAGAGATCTTAGACGTTCGTCCAATCCCTTTCCATACGCCTGCCAGGTCATTTCGTCCACGCCAGGTACGGATTTCGGGTTCAGTGATCGGTACGCCCCAGACAACAAGTCCGGCGTCATGTGGTGCAACAGGCTGCTAAATCGTGTTTTGGAGTCCCGTTTCGCTGCTTGACGTATCCTCTCCAGGCCGGGCGACAGGGAACCCACGCACTGAGTCGTGGTCCTGGCCGTCTGAAAAAGATTTCCCTTGGCCGAGGCACTTCGCTCCACATACTCCGCATCAAAGCCGACTATCTGGTACAGCTCTGAATTGTTCGTTTGCTTCTGCACTACTATTACCTCGTCCGACTTCCTACCAACGTACATGTTGGGCGTTCGGTCACAAACCTTCCCCAACCGGACCAGTCATCGGGACACGATGCCAATCATCGGTAGGATCTCCCGGGTTCCGTGCAGATAGTGTATATGCATGCATCGGGTCTTTCCGACTCCGGAGGGTCCGATGGGCACTCGCTGTGGCGCGACCATCGATGTTGCCTGCCCCATCTGTCCACAAGGTCGGCACCCTCAAAGTTGATTTCGGAGCTCAATACCGAGCCTACATACTCCCCTGTCAACGCTTAGCCCTGATCCTTACGAATCAACGCCCATGACTCGGAGGCTGTAGCGGGTTGCTAACCCTTCTACACAGAGGACTTTCACCTCCAACTATCTGCCGGCTTAGCCCGGCGCACGGACTGTCCCGGAGCTTAGTTTACGCAAGCTATTGCTATCGTCACTTCTGCTGATAATCGCTGTTCTTCGAATTGCGTTCAGGGTGTCTGCCAGCGTACGGGATCTCTTTTTCGCTGCGTCAGCCAGCGTCGGACCCACGCTTCCGCTTCCGCAACGGCGGTCAGTGTCCCTTCCAACTGGGCCAGATACATCTCCTGACCCAAGTGCCCCACCATGGGGCCCGGGACTGCTCCTATGCGAATCAGGTCGTGACCGTCAAGTAGTGGATCGGGACGCAGGTCGGTATCGCCCAAGGCACGAATACGCTTCCGCAATATCAGCAGGGCATTGACGCTGCGGCCGTTGGCACGCTGAATGGCCCGCTGGAACTCATACAAATCCCAGAAATAGGGCTCTGCGGCGATTAGCTTGAGATCGGCCAGGGACATGTCATCACAGAGCAGCTTGCCGCGATGGCGGAGGAGGAAATGGACGTGTTTGACTTGCCTGCGACTCAACTTGAGAAAGTGCAACCCTTCCAGGGCCTCGGCGGTCTCGCATCCGACACAGAAACTCGCCAAGGTCAGGGCAAAGTCGACGTTTTTTCTCAGCCGGCTCAGGACGGCGACGGCGGCCTGATGCTGTTCCGGCAACATGTCGGGAAAGAGCGCCGGCGCCAGGCCGGTTTCCACCAAGAGACGGACGCCCTCGCCACGGCGAGGATGGGTCAGTATGCCTTCAAGCTCGAGGCATACGCGTTCGCCGCTAATACGGACGATACGATGGGCGTAGGCGCACATGGCCTGGCGCGTCTGGGGCTCGATGCGGAAGCCCAGACGCGTGGCGAAACGCACGGCACGGAGCATGCGGAGAAAGTCTTCCCCAAAGCGCTCGGCGGGCCGCCCGATCGTGCGTATGACGCGGCGCCTGATGTCTCTTCGCCCTCCCACAGTGTCGATGACTTCCCTCTTGCGGGGATCGTAAAACATGCCGTTGATGGTAAAGTCACGCCGGGCGGCATCCTCCTCGGCGCCGGCAAATTGAATCTGGCTGGGCCGGCGTCCGTCGTGATAGTCACCATCGGTGCGAAAGGTCGCGACCTCGACCTGCTGACCCTCCAACAGGACGACGATCACGCCAAACTGCGCCCCCACCCGCAGGGTGCGGGGAAAGAGCGAGATCACGTCCGCCGGCTCCGCATTGGTCGCTACATCATAGTCTTTGGCTCGCACACCCAGCAGCATGTCACGCACGCAGCCGCCCGCCAGCAAGGCGTCAAACTCGTGAGCCCTCAGCCTCTTGATGATTCGAATGGCGGCATCGTGGTTCGTCATGTCTCTCGTTGATCCAGATCGAGCTCATCCAGAAGGGGGAGGTCACCGACGGCATCCCCTGCTCCCGTGTGTCCGGTGTGGCGCAGTCGCAAGAGGCAAACGGCCATACTGCCCCAGACCCGTCGATCCAGGCGGTCAAAGCGGCCATACTGTTGCAGCAGGCAGACCTTCTTGTCGGTCCGCACGGAGACGAGCGCTTGGTCGGTGACCTGCCTTTCCAAGAGATTCATCAAGCCGGCCAACTGGGAATCGGGGCCAACGTCTCGGGTGAGTGGGTAAGGCGGATCCACGAACACCAGATCGTACTTCCCTTGGCCCCGCGCCGGTGCCGCCCCCAGCTGAAAGGCATTGGCGGTGATGACCTTGGTCTCCTCGACAAAGCCGGCCTTGGCAATGTTTTTTTCGAGCACCGCGCTGATCTTGGTGTCTCGCTCAACGAAGGTGACAAACTCGGCCCCACGACTGAGGGCCTCGAGGCCCAGCGAGCCTACTCCGCAAAAGAGATCCGCCACCGTCGCTTCGGCAGGCAAGGCGTACTGGTAGAGGACACTGTAGAGCGACTCCTTGACCCGATCGAGGATAGGCCGCGACAGGTCACTGCCCGGGCTCTGCAGTTTCATGCCCCGCTTCTTGCCCGCAATGATTCTCATCGCCCACCCCGCTTAAGGAACCGCGCATAATTAAATGATCCATTTCTCATCTCATCTTCACGCCATCTTCAGCCGCTTCTCAATCGCGAAATCCTCCGCAGTAGGCCAACTACAGCTCTGGCTTCGCTCAATCGGGCGCGACTGAATCTGACGCAAATCTGAGCGACAAATGAATCATTTACTTATGCGCGGCTCCTAGCCCTGCAGTCCGGCAAAAAACTGATCGACCGCGACCACTCTCTGCTCGCCGCTGGCCAGAGCCTTCACGGCCACCTGCTGGGATTCGATCTCGGCGCCGACGATGACCGCTTCCGTGGCGTTTTGCTCAGAGGCCTGCTTCAGCTGCTTGCCCAGGCCGGTCTGCCGATAACTCAGATTGGCACGGCGGCCGGCTCGGCGGATGCGAGCAACGATCTCGACGGCCTGCGGAAAGTACTGTTTGTCCACGCAGGCCACATAGTAGTCGAGCGAGCGAGTCGGTACCCTGCCGGCCAAGAGTCCCTTTTCCTCCAAAAGGATGGCCAGGACGCAATCGCCCATGCCCAAGCCCGTTGCGGTCACTTGGGGTCCGCCGAATTGCTTTAGTAAATTGTCGTAGCGACCGCCTCCTCCCAAGGCCCGCAACTCACAGCCGCGATCGTAGATCTCGAACACCACGCCGGTGTAGTAGGCCAAGCCACGCACGACGGAAATGTCAAAGCGGCAGAAATCGGCCACGCCCATCCGGTCCAGCAGATCGAACAGGCGCGACAGTTCCTCCACGGAGTCCTGGGCCGGTCCCGTCATCGTCAAGCCCTCGGAGACCTGCTCCAGGCGCTTGGCCTGCATGAGATCCAGGATCTTGTCCAGCGGATCTGCGTCCGGGATCAGATCGCCTAGTGCCGCCTCGAAGGCGTCGGGGGCCATTCTTCCCATTTTGTCCAGCAGGGGGTAGAGAGAATCGAGTTGATCCTCGGCTATGCCGATCGCCTTAAGCATCTCCGCCAACATCCTGCGACTCGAAATCCGCACGACCACATCGTCCGCCGTCAAGCCGGTGCTCTGCAAGTAGTCCAAGGCACAACAGATCACCTCGGCATCGGCGAGTAGATCCTCGGCGCCGATGATGTCAATATTCCATTGAAAGAACTCGCGCAGGCGCCCCTTCTGCGGACGCTCCGCCCGGCAGAGTCTGGGGACAGAGAACCACTTGATAGGACGCGGCAGGGCGTGAATCTGCTGATTGACCATGCGGGCCAGCGTGGGGGTGATCTCGGGGCGAATCGCCAGGTCGCGGCCGCCCCGATCCTGAAGAGAAAAGAGTTGATCGACGATTTCATCACCGCTTTTGATCTGGTACATCTTGAGGTACTCAAAGATCGGCCCATCGTACTCCTCGAAGCCGTTCCGGTTAGAGGCTGCCTTCCACCCATCGACAAGGTAGTTACGTAGGGCCATCAACGGTGGATAAAAGTCGCGGGTCCCCTTTACGGCAGGTACTTTCATTTCGTGGTCCGACTCCTACACTGACGGGTCCATCTCTTGCACGACCGGGTTCCTCGGCTCTGTCGCCCGGTGGGAAGCGCGTCAATATACGCAATGCTGTTGCCAGGGTCAAGGGCAGCGCGGCGCTCACAGTGACAGGCGAGAAATCAGCAGAGCAGACGAGTCCCCGGAGAACCCCCTATCTTCTCACGCCTTCACCTGTCCCCTTTTTCGTGGAATCTCGGCTAGGCAAGGCCAGTTGGAGCATGTATAATGAGGTGTTTGTGTCTCTGTGAGCAGCGAACTCTTACTTGGAGCAGGTCTCGATAGTGAAACAGCTATTCGGTTTTAGCGCACTGGTTCTATTCGTTCTTGCGGGGACGTCTTGCGCCCTGCTGCCTAAGAAGGACAAGATCGATCTGATGCCGCCTCACCGAACGCTCTCCGAGCAGGAAGTCAAAGAGCTTCATGCCCATGTCGAGGCCTTTCAGTACCATCTGGATCACAAGCGCTACAAAGACGCCGAGCAGGTCCTCGCTGCGATTCGAATCGAGTATCCCCAGATGCTGGCGCTGGACCTGGCCCCCTTGCTGAAAGCGGAGGACTATCTCACCAGAAACAAGTGGTTAAAATCCGCCAAGGTCTACGAGGGACTCCTGGAAGACTACCCGGACAGCCCCCTGAAGGATCCGGCTCTGAAACGTCTATACAAAATAGGCACCGCATACTTAAATGGAAGAAAGAAGAGAGTCTTGGGCGTCTTCAGGTTGCGGGGCTACTCCGAGGGCGCCGCGATCCTCGAAGTGGTCACCGACGAGGTAGGGCTGGAGGATCCAAACGGCATGGGTGTGCGGGCTGCCCGGGCCGTTGCCCAGAGCCATGAAAAACGCGAGCAACATGAAGAGGCCTATCTCAAGTGGCTGGAGATATCAACGGTCTGGCAAAGTGGCGATCTGGGACAGCAGGCGCTGCTCGGCATGGCCAGCAACAAACGGGCAGTGTATAATTCCCACCGCCCCGAGAGGCGGGCTCTTTTCGACGGGACGAGCCTGAAGACGTCACGGTCATACTACGATAAGTTCAGCGTTCTCTTTCCGGAGAAGGCCGGGGAACTCGGGATTGCCGAGGTGATCGCGGCGGTTGACGAACAGATTGCCCACAAGGAACTATCGAT
>JADFHU010000246.1 GCA_022567055.1 Planctomycetota bacterium | reverse complement strand
GACCCAAATCCCCCGGGGCCATCTAGAGGCAATCGCCAAATGCCCGTCAGGGGACCACGTGGCTAAAACGATGAAACCAGCTAGCAGTTTCTTAGCCTCCTTTGTTTCGATATTGAATTCCCAAAATCCCAATAGGCCTCTATATCCGCCTACGCACACCCGTTTGCCATCCGGCGACCAAGTCACCAAAAGCCCACCTACGTTGACGGGTGCAACCCATCTGGCAACGGTCGAACCCTTGGCCAGATCCACGATCTCCAGGGTGCGCCGATAGGGTACGGCCGTATTTCCCGTCCGGTGACACCATCGGATAAAGACCTCGGCAACGACGCAGCCGCTTTCGATCCTTCGGATCGTCGATGGAAACTGAGTAAAGATAGCGATCTACTCGCGATTGGTAAAACACCCGCTGCGAATCGCCCCGCCAGCTTGGACACCCCCCCTGCGCAAGCCGGCGCGGTGCCGTCCCGTCGGCATTCATCACCCAGACCTCTTCCTGGTCTAAATTCTCGTGTTTGTCTTCGCGATCAGCGAAAAAATCCGCCAGGGGTAAAATCACCCGGTTGCGGACATACGCAATGCTTCTCCCATCCGGCGAAAACCTCGGGTCCTTGCCGGGCGTGATGAGCAGCTTCGTCTCACCTGATGCCATATCATAGACCGCCACACCGCTGAATCCATGAACACCCCGACTAAAGGCCAGCTTCTTGCCGTCCGGCGACCAACTGACTTGAAATCCCTTGGCGATCCATCGAGCTTTAGCCGATAGAAGACGATAGTTTTCATCGCCCTCCACCATCCCCAAGAATGCAGGACCTTCCGGTTGTTTTCCCGGAGGATGCCAGTGACCTTCGTCACTCAATGTGCGAGCGATATATGCTGTGGAGTGTTCAAAAAACTCTACCGTCTTGTCTTTAAACAGGGAACTCAACGTCACCCAGGACTTCGAACTGTACACTGCCTCCGCCTCATCGTATCTCCCCAGGGCCGTCAGATGACAGAACACATCAAAATGATACTTCTCCTCTTGGGGTTTCATGCGCACGCACTGCCGAGCGTCGGCCAGCGCCTTTTCGTGGCTGCCCATTCGCATGTAAGTCTCCCGCCGTTGACCGTATAACTCCGGATCATCAGGAGACAACTCGATCGCCTTACGGTGATACGCCAGCGCTTCATGCGCAAGACCTGTCTCCCGCAAAGCAATCGCCATCAGTGAATAACCCAGTGAATCGGCTACTCGCAGGATAGTCATACCCGACGCGTCTCGCTCCATCCGCCGCCAGTCGCCCAGGGCATAATACGCCAACGCCCGCGCCTTCAAGGATGCGTAATGACCCCGGTCCAGCTCCACCGCCTTGTTCAACAAATCCAGCGTCTCCAGCACCGCGTCGGTCGTCATCGCCCGCAAAAAATAGGCCTCCGCCGTCTCCGGCAGCAGCAACTCGGCCTGCTGCTGATGATGGTTGATCTTGGCCACCTTCGCTTTACCCTCCAGGTCGCTCGCCAGGTACATCTGCGCCAACAATCCGTGCGCCGCTCCCGCGACCCGGGCCTCCTCATCCAGTAACGCCTCCAGCTCCCGGATCACCTCCCCGGCCGGCGCCTTCGTCATCAAACGACACCGTGCCCGCAGCAACCGCGCCTCCGCTCCCACAAACTCACTTTCCAGAATGGACTCAATCGCCTCCAACGCCCCGGCGTACTCCGCCCGCGACACAAAATCCTGACCCGCGGACAACGCACTCAACGCCTCGGCCCGCTGGGCCGTCTCCTGGGCCACCTGCTTTTCCGATTCCGCCTCCGTCGCCTTCTGATCCGCCTGCCTCGCTTGCCAATACATCGAAAGGCCAAACACCAGGCCGATAGCCCCCACCACCACGATACACGCCGCAGCCGTCAGTGTCCGGCGATTCCGTTTCACAAACTTGCTCATCCGGTAGAACACGCTCGGCTGACCCGCCTGCACGGGCTCATGATCCAAATGCCGCTGTATATCCATCCCCAAACCGTTGGCCGTCTCGTATCGCCGCGTCCGATCCTTCTCCATCGCCCGCAGCGTGATCCAGTCCAGATCACCCCGCAGCCGGCGGCTCAAGGATCGAATGTCCGTGTGACGCTGGGAAACAATCTTCGTCAGCGCCTCACCCTCGAGCGCGCCGAGCCGTGTACTCGGTGTCTTCGGGTCCTGTTCGCGAATCACCTGTCTAAGCTTCTCAAATCCGCCTTCCCGCAGCGTCTTCGACTCAAACGGCAGGGCCCCCGTCAACAACTCATACAACACCACCCCCAGCGAATAGATATCGGTCCGCGTGTCGATATCCTGGTTGGTCATCTCAGCCTGTTCCGGACTCATATACTCCGGCGTCCCGATTACCTGCCCCTGCTCGGTATAGAGCGTTCGATCGGTCAGAGGCCCGGTCAGCGCCTTGGCCACGCCGAAGTCGATGATCTTCGGGATCGACTGATTCCCCGAAATCGCCACCAGGATATTCGACGGCTTGATGTCGCGATGAATAATCGCCTTTTGATGGGCGTGCTGCACCGCGTCGCACACGTGAATGAACAGCTTCAACCGTTCATCGATCCCCAGCTTCTGGCGATCGCAGTGCTCGAGGATCGGGACCCCCTTGATGTATTCCATCACAAAATAGGGACGCCCTTTCTCGGTTGTTCCGGCGTCATACACCTGGCCGATATTCGGATGATTCAGCAGTGCCAGCGCCTGGCGCTCCGCCTCGAACCGAGCGATCACCTGCTTGGTATCCATCCCCGGCTTGATGACCTTCAGCGCCACCCGTCTGCGTACCGGCCGTGCCCGCTCCGCCAGATACACCAGCCCGCAGCCCCCTTCCCCCAAAACGCTCAGAATCTTGTAGGGACCGATCTCACTGCCGGATTTCTCCACAGATTTCCCCCAGCCCGACGCCATCGGCGGCAAGTCCTCGGTCTCGCCCTGATTCTTCTCTGTCTCATTCGAATCGTTCATCGCCGCAGCTCTTTTCCTCAACCGCTCTAAAAGAAACCCTAAGATGGGGACACAGTATAGCGAAAATTTATCGGGCCGTAAAAGATCGCTTCATGCTCTTTCTCCTGCTTTCTATCCCTCGTTGAAGAAGATCACCAGGTTTTTCGTTTGCCGAGCGGCGGCGACGATGTCAATTCTGCCATCGCCGTTCATGTCAGCCACCTTGATGTCTTCGACGGCCACCCCTTCTGCTGAGATTCTGGTTTCCCGCCATCGCTTGCCCGCTTCGTCCATCGGCGTGAAGAGCTTGATTCCCGGAACGCCGCGTTCATTCATGGCCCGCCAACCCACGACGATCTGATCGGAGCCGACGCCGAGGTAATCGGCACAGGCTACCGCATGACCGTCCTTGAGGGCTTCATCAAGGACTTTGACCGATTGCCAGAGTTCGCCTTTCTTCTTCGGTTCCCTATAGACGGCGGAGGTCGATCCGTGCATGGGTTCAATGGTGGCAATAAAGCGTTTTCCATTGGGCAGCCTGCCGTCCCGAATCTCCCCCGCGAAGTTCTTCGTTAGCTGCGTGGCAGACCAGCCATCCTCCCGCCTGTCGAAGTGCCAGACACCCTCCTTACCGGCGATGATCATCTCCTCTTCTGCATCATCATCCCAGTTGACCACGTGAAAGTTGTGTGACAGATGCATGAAATCGCAGACCACCTCGTACTTCCAGTCGTCCTTGGGATTTGGCGGCATGAAATACTCCAGCACCCGCAGCCCATTGCCGACGCCATTGACGCTGCCGCGACCCCGAAGTGGCTTCACGACCAGACGATACTGCTCATTCTTGTCACGCACCCAGTGCATGCGATGGACACTTGGCTCGTTATACAATTTGACCGGCGTCCACGGTTGCGTCCGGTCCCGGGGAGGAATGAGATAAAAGACGGCGCCGTCTTTGAGTGTCTCCCTGAAATTCCACTGTCCACCGACCGCGATCTCGCATTTGCCGTCACCGTCGATGTCCCTGGCCGTAATGCAAACGTTGTCGCGCTGGGTGAGATCGCGGGCGATGATGTGTTTCGTCCACTGGGGATTCTCATACCACTGAATCGTGTTCTTGTCCGCGAGAACGATGTCCGTCTTCCCGTCACCGTTCACGTCGGCCAACTGGAGGCCGTAGCCGATTTGGATCTTGTCTATTTCCACGGCCCGCCATTTGAATTCAGGAATCGGGTCGGCCGACACCGTGTTCGCAAGGATGATGGCTAGAAGACAAGTGAGTAGTGGTTTCAACATGGTAAAATCCTCCCAATAGTGTTTTGTTCAATGAGTCATGTGTTTTTCCAATTGTCCTGCATATTTCATGCCTCTAATATGAACCTATTCCCTAATCACCTGCAAGGTGCTGGATTTTCCCACCGCCGAAGCGATATGCCTTGCGCACATCAGAATCGAGGCGATATCCAGGAATGGGTCGATACCCCAACGATCGCATGCAACTCCTAAACGCATGCCGTTCATCAAAATCTCTGTCTATTTCATTCAATTCAGGACTGGTGAAGGGTGCGGTGCTCCTGTTTACAGCACGCTCGCCGTACCGGATATACTGCCTTGCCTGCGCCTCTCCTCGGGCAATCACCTTGCACTTTCGGCAATCGTCTTTTGCCTGCTCAATGGTCGTGGTTGGCTTAGACCAGTATTTCCGCTTACGCGACTCTGACTGACACCCCAAGACCAACGCGGATAAGAGTACAAGGCATAGAAGTCTCTTCATAAAACCGTTTCCTTCTTGTGAGGACAAGCTCTGGGGCGGCCATCAGGGCAGTCCCAAGCGGCGATTTGTTCTCAAGCTACTGTGCTGCGATATTCACTACCTCAATAATGGCTCCATACATATGAAAGCTCATGGCCTCTTTTTTAAACCGCGCGGACACTTTTACTTTAAGACCGTCTCTTCTGAATGATTCTGGAAGATTGATTGGATCATACTTGCTTCCATCATCGCTCTCGATTGCAAAGAATCCTCCCTCTATGTTCTTGTATACCACAGTTCCCTGTATTTCAAATGTATCGCCAGGGGGTATTGTTGGGATTTCATATGAGGGTGAGTCATTTGCCTCGAATGCATTAGACTCAGATACATTAGGCTCGGTCTTCTGGATGTCCTTTGCTGAATCTGAATCGTCCCTGCAGCCAATGAGAGCCGCGACACAACTAAGAATCACTAGTGTAGTAAAGGTTTTCTTCATGCTTAACTCCCTGGTTGCGAACGCAGAATTGAGGAGCCGAGGTACGAGGTCCCTCTGGATTCAAGTGTTAGTCTGTTAACATCTATTCTTTCACCACAAAGAGCGCGGATGTCACAGAAATGCGACAAGTCGCCATTGCTATAATCAAACTCTTGTTGTCTGACTCCAGTTGTCATGTGTGATGTTTATCTTCTTCTTTTTCTCTGCGCTCTCGGTGTCCTCTGTGGTTTCATTATTTGATCCAGCCGAAGGCTGGACTGAAGCGTTTCTGTGTTTCAGTGAGCTAACGTTTGGATGAGGGGCGAGCGATAGCGAGTCCCTCTCCATCCCGTTGTTTGCACTTGTCACTAATCGTTTCGTGTTCCCTTGATTCTCTTAAGCGGTTCATTTTGGTGGGAAAATGGGGCTCCTAAGACCCTGAAACGCCGTGACATTCAGCACAACTCATTACAGACAAACAACCTAGTTTGGGCGACCCCACTATAGTATAGAGGACTCCGGCTTGCCAAAAACATCGGGATCACGGTCGCGGTGGGCCAGGTCGCATACTACGAGGCCACCTCATGGGCCCCCAGCGAGAGTGTTTTGACCAATCCCTTGTAGGAAAAAAAACAATACGTCTTATCTCCGCTCACCAGGGCAGAGTCTCCCGTCAACTCAATCGTGATAGCCTGGTCGCGATCGCGGTGACGGATCACGTTGGCCAGGACCAGGGCCTTCTCGACGCCGTCACCTGACTTGAAATTCACCACCTCATCGGGCTGGGCCAGGCGCTGGCCGTCGTAGATGGAACCATCGGCCATGCCGAGCAGCCAGGTATAGACCTGATCAATGGACATCTCCTTGGACTTATCGATGGAGACGGGATTACGCTCGAGGGCCGCCTTGACAAAGGGATGCCAATCGCAGGTCGTGACGTCTCGATAGGCGTAGAAGGCCAGGTCCACGACAGAATTCGTCTCTCGCTGGGCCTGCAGGTAATCCAAGACCTCCTCGCGCGTCATGTCCGGGGTCAGTTCTATGGTCGGTGATGCAACGAAGGTCTTTTCCCTGCCGGGCAGCCGCGGCTCGGTGTAGAGAAAGTCCATCAGCTTCTCCACAAACGCGTCGGCATCCGTCAGGACCGGACTGAGGACCTTGACGAAGAGAGCGCGATCCCCCTCCTTGTGTAAATCGAGGGGCTTCTCGGTCAAGAATTCACTGAGCTGGTCACAGCGAATACGGTCGGGCAGCTCATAGGGAAAGTAGTCTTCATCGGACACCTCTCCCAGCAGCTTTTCGAATGTCTCGTCGGCCACTCTGAAGTTGCTGCCGTGCTCGTAGTGAAACAAGACCTCTGCCTTGAGGAATTGCGGTTGGCCGTGACAGTCGCGACACACTTGAAAGTATTTCTGGTATTGAGACTCCATTCTCAGGAAGTTGGCAATCAGCGGCAGGGTCAGGGCGGCCGTCAAATAGTCCTGCAGACGCTCAGTAAAGCGGTCATACTCTTTCGGATCAATGGTCGCCTCATCGTACAGACAGTGAATGTGTCCCGAGGCGTGAGCGACGATGGAAACCCGTTCGTTCTTGAGGGCCCGCTGGGCCTTATTGGTGATCTCGGTCCCGTTGAACCACATGGCCTTGGTGACCAAGCGGCGGTTGTTGGTGAGGATGCCTCCCTGCACGTCCAGGAAATTCTGCGAGTGCAAGGGCGTCAGGACCATGAAGATATCCTCCAGGGGCACGCCACAGACGATGTAGGCTGCAGCAGCATAGAGGGCCGACAGGGAGACACACTCCCCCGCCGCTTTGCCGTAGTCTCGCTTCAGCTCGAAGGCCATCATGGCCTCGATGGTCTCGGTCTTCCAGTAGGGGATGATGTCCGAATGGTATTTGTCCAGCCCGAAGTGACGGCGGATGTCCACGTCGAAGTAGTACTTGTCCCCCTGGTAGCCGAAGAGCGCGTTGCTCTGTTCGATCTGTTCGGGTCGAAGGTAAGCCTTGAAGCGATCCAATTCGACCCCCCGCTCGGTGAGTCCCCAGGTCTCCAGATCGAGATTGAAATCGAACTCATCCATGATGAACTGTTTCAGACGCAGCAGCTTGCGATAGGTCGTCTTGTCCTCCAGTTTCTTAAAGGTATCTAACTCACGCCAGCGCCAGATAATGGGACTCATGATGTTCGCCAAGACGAGGCTGTACATGAGGTCGGGAAACACGAAGATTTCCATGTCCGAAAGCGTGATGGCGGAAGAATACCGGTCGAGGTCACTGGGGCTCAGCGTTTTCATGGAGCAACATTCCTAATTTTTCTGGCTGGTTCATTTCCGGGACACATTCCCGATCGTTGTCGTTGTCGTTGTCGTGATCGTAATCGTAATCGAAACAGTGAATTGGGGCAATTTAGGGGTATCGATTACGACAACGACAACCGCTGCGCTGATGACGACCACGAGGAGTGGTACACGGACTGGCACCTATGCGAGAACGATTTTGAACCAGGCCGAATTTTTCTGG
>JADFHU010000245.1 GCA_022567055.1 Planctomycetota bacterium | reverse complement strand
GAGAACTGGCAGAGCAGCGTGCGTGTTCCCGTCGTCTATCTCTTTCGCGTCAACGGCCGCTATGCGGCGAATCGTGACGAGGCAAGGGTGGCGCTGAACAGGAATATCTTCGGCAAGTCTTCCTACTTTTCGAAGGTCGAACTTGTCTTCAACCAGGGGACCGGCACGCTGAGCAAGCAGGAGACCGTGGATACCAGTCAGCGGCTGCTGGCGCGGCTGTTGCCGATCTTGGAACGCGATCACTGGCCCGCCGCGGGAGATCCCTAAGAAAGGAGGTTTGAAATGGCTAGAAGGCGCAGACAGAAAAAACGAATCAACAAGAAAGTGGCACTCATCGGGTCCGGGGTTTTCTTGCTCTTGGCCGCACTGATCGTGGTGGCCTTGCTGCATTTCGGCGGCGACCCCAGCCAGTACATCGCCGATGGGGATGTGGCCTGGGCAGAGCAACACTACGAATTGGCCGAACGCAGCTATCGCCGTGGCCTGGCCGTGCAGGCCAAGGAGACACAGATTGAAGTGCTGTTCAAACTGGCGGATGTGTACACCAGATTGGACCAGTGGCCCAAAGTCCGTGCCTCCTGGGAAGGTGTTCTGCTCAGAGATCCGGACAATATCAGGGCGGGCCTGGCGATCCTGGAGACTCTGTATCAGCGGGCCGACAGCCAGGCCCGCATCGGCTGGAAGGCCCCAGACCTGTGGAAGGAGATCGGCACGCGGTCCACGGACCTGCTGGCCGTGGCCGGCCATGCCGGCGTGCTGGAGCGGGGCAAGGCCGAATGGGAAATGGAAGGATTGGCGCAGGCCGTTGAAGGCCAAACGATTGCCCACTATCTTCATTTTCTCAGGGGCCGAGCCCTCTTTGAGCAGGCGGAGATGGGCGCGATCGCCAACACGAACGAAGGCTTGGAAGCGGCGCGTCAGGATCTCGATCGAGTCATTGCACTGGCGCCGCAGGACGTGGACGCCTACTGGTATCTGGCCAAGGCCGCCGTCGTGGCCGGTGAACTGGAGAGCGCCCAAGGGGAGGTCTTGGCTCGGCAGCGGGCGCTGGAGCAGGCCGATGAGGTCTTGGCCCGCGCGATCATGGCCGCCGTGGATAATCCCAAGGCCTATCTCAACCGCCTCCAGGTCCGGCTGGAAGCCTTTCAGCGGACCAAGCGAGAGCCGAGCGCTACCGAACTCCGCGCCTTGGAAGAGGCCTACCAAGGACTCACCCAGCGTTTCGGAGACGATGCCGATGTCTACACCGACCTCTCAAAGTTCTACTGGATGTGTTGTTTCTACCTGGGATCGGCCCAAGGCGAGGCCAATATGGACAAGGCCATTCGGGCAGCCGAGCAGGCGGTCGATCTCCAGAAGGAGAGTGTGGCCCACGCCGTGACTTTGGCGCAGCTATACTACCGCAAGACCACCATGTTTGGCCTTGCCGCTGAGGTGGACGATGCGATACGGATCGCCCGGGCGGCGCTGGCCTATCCTGACGCCCAGTTGTCCACCGGACCTCGCGCCTGGTCCAACAAGATCAACCGGCTCAACATCTACATCTTCCTGGCCAACTGTACTATCGATCAGATCCTGACCCTCGACGGCACGGACCCTGCGAGACGCCAATCCCTCTTGTCTTTGGCGGAGGAGGCCGTTCATCAGATTGGTCAGCTCAAGGGCAGTGGGGATGACCTGCAGGTCATCAAGTGGAACGGTATGCTTGAGATGGCGAAGGGCAACACCGATGCCGCCGTCAAACAACTTTACGCCGTGTATACGAAGGATCGGGGCAGTCAGAACCGCGGGCAACGAGACCCCGAACTGGCCTATGCGCTGGGGCGACATTTCAAGGAAACATCCGAGGTGGGCATGACCCTCGAATTCATCAGCACGGCCCTGGAAGGTGGTTTCGGATTCACCAAGCCCGACGCCATCCTAGACTATCTAGATGTGCTGGGGGAGCTGAACACGTGGTCTCATGTGATCTCCCCCGTCAATGTCTACGGCGTGGACAGCTATGAAGCTCGCTTCGCTGCCAATGAGCGGAGCCGTAGTCTGCGAATCAGGGCCCTGATCCACACCAACCGCATTGACGAGGCCCTGACGGCACTAGCCGCTCTGACCGAGAGCACGCCCACCACCATGGCACTGCGACTCGAACTGCTCGCCGGACAGATCGGCAGATTGGAAAGTGCCCTCTCCCAGAAGCGGGCCAGGGCGAATTCAGCCCTGGGCTTGAAATTGGACGGACCGGTAGATGCCTCGACCGGGGCCATGGATCAGGAAGTGGATCGCTATTACGGTCAAGTATTGACCCTCGCCGAGAGACTGGCCGCGGCGGAACCGACGTTGCTGCCCGCAGGGCTGGTGTCGTCTCTGTGTGAGAGACTCATTCGTCAGGACCAAACGGCTCGGTTGCGTCCGCTGCTGGATCGTCTGGTCGCGGCTTCCCCCAATAACGGGACCTTGCAGTACTACCGTTTCTTGCTGAAGCAGACCGACCCCGGCGAACTCAGCGATTCCCAGCGGCAAGCCGTTCAGGAGCAGGCCATTGCAGCCTTGCCCGACCCGGGCCGGCGGGCGCTGGAACAGGGGATGCTGCAGCTGCGACTGGGTAAGGCCTCGGAGGCGCTGGATTCTTTTATCGAGGCCTTGGAAGGGGCCAGTGCCGGGACTGGCGCTGCAACAGGAGTTGAAGACGAGTTCAAGAGCGTTGCCTGGATCTCGGCAAATTCGGCCCTGGATCTAGCCCTTCAAGACGAGAATTGGGCGCTCGCGCAACAGGTTGTCGAGACCACGCGCCGGATGAACCTCGATCGGAGCCAGGGACAACTGTTCGAAGCCCGAGTGGCCTTTGCCCGAGGGCAGTACCAGGAAGCCCTGGAGAAGATCGATGCGTGCCTTGAAGCGCGTCCGGTGTTTTCCATCGGCTACATGCTCCGTAGCACCATTCGGGGGGCACAGGCGGACCACGCCGCTGCGATCAAGGACATCGAGAAGGCCATGTCCATGAATCCCAACGACCCGCGCTACGCCAAGGTGCATCACCGTCTGCTGACGGATCGCAACACCGCCCTGGGCGCGGCGCTGACGGAGGTGGAGGGGGCCGAAGCCCGGCGTGCCTTGGAGCGAGCCGTAGCACTCAACCCGGCCGACGGGTCGTTGCTCTTGGAGTATGCCCACCAGATCGGCCGGGAAGATCCCTTCAAGGCGGTGGCGATCTACCAGGGCGTGCAGAAAAAGAAACCCACCCTGCGCAATACGCTGGTATTGGGGCGCTTGGCGACCTCCTTGGCCGGGGATCAGCAGGACGAGGCCAGAGGCAAGGCCCTGTTTTCCATTGCGGGAGAGGCGCTGCGCCAGGCCTATGCCATGGCGCCGCGCGAGCAGGCCGTACTCCAGGCCTACGCCGCCTATTACCAGGCAACCGGTCAGGAGGCGCAGGCGGAGCAACTGCTGCGGCAGGGCCAGGACGAGCGATTGCTGTGGCGTCATCTCATCGGGCGGGGCGAGGTCGAGCGGGCCCGGGAGATTCTGCTCGGCATGTACCGAGAGAGGCCTGATGACGTGGATGTGTTGCGGGGCCTGCTGGTCGTAGGCGAGATCAATCGGGATTCTCAGGCCCTTAATCGCTATTTCAAGGAACTGTTGCAGGTGGAGGACAGCGAAGAAAACCGCACTGACCAGTTGGTCGTCTTTCTCAAGACCGGTCTCCTGCCGGAGGCCAAGCGGCAACTGGCCCAGTTCAAGCGTCTCTACCCGCAGAGCCCTACGGGGGAATTCATCGCCGGCTGGGTGGCGCTGCGAGAGGGTGAGTTGGAACAGGCCCGGACTTTGATAGAAGGGGCACTGGCGCGCGACCCGGACAATGCCCTGGTTTGGCAACTCAAAGGACAGGTCAACTTGGCTCTGAATGACTACCAGGAGGCCATCGTCGGCTTTCGACGGAGTGTCTCTCTGCGGGATGATCCACTGGGCCGCCTGGCCTTGGCACGGACCATCCTGATGGCGGGTCGTCGCGAAGAGGGTCTCCGTGAACTAGAGGCATTGGTGTCTGGGCCCGGCGCGCCCTACGAGGCGCGTCGCCTGCTGGAGCACACCTATCGAAGGGAAGGCCTGCATAGAAAGCTGGTAGGCTTCTACCAATCGATGATCGAGCAAATGCCCGACGACGCCTTCTGGTACCTACAGGCCGGCAGCTATGAACTCGAACAGGATCGCGCCGACATGGCAACTCAATTTTTTGGCCGGGCGTTAAGGCTCAAGCAGGCCGAGTACCGGGGTCAATCACCGGACCAATGGTCCCAGGACAAACAGTATGCCGGTAGCCTGGACGGCTATCTGGCGGCACTCAATGCCGCCGGGGTCCAAGGGGACAAACGGGCGCTGCGCCAGGTCATCGAAGTGGGAAACGCCTATGGCATGGGCCCTTTCGCCCCTCTGGCCTACTACCAAATGGCCCATGCCAAGCAGATCGAGGGCGACCGTTCCACGGCGGTTCAATATGGTCGCTACGCACTAGACCGGGCCCGTCTTCATTACGATAGCCTGGCCGTGGTGATCCAGCGCTTGAGTGCGCTCTTGGGGGTAGAGGAGGTCTCGGCTCACTGTCTTGGGAGTGCCTCATGGGCCGGCGCGACGCAGAGTCGATTCGCCCAGTATGTCCTGGCCCAAGCTGCAGATGACTTGGATCAAGCGCTTGCTCACCTAGGCCAGTGCCTAAAGGATAGCTCGCTCTCCTCCGCAGATCGGGCCGGCCTGACGATCCGCCGGGCCGAGCTGCTGACGCAGGCCTTCGAGCAGACGGCCCGGAACTCCTACCTGGAGCAGGCCGTTTCCGATTACGAAAGTCTGTTGGGCAAAATGCCGAACAATGTCAGTGTACTGAACAACCTGGCCTATCTCTTGGCTGTGAACGATAGGCAGTTGCCCCGGGCCCTGACCTATGGAAAGAACGCGTTGGACCTGCAGCCCGACAGTCCGACATTGATGGATACCTATGGATTCGTTTTGTACAAGAGCGGTCAACACAAACAGGCCCTCACCTACCTGTCGGCGGCTGCCCAGCGTTACCAGCAATCCCGTCAACACGTCCCCTATCAGGTGTATGAGCACATTGGTTTGGTCCGAGAACACCTGGGACAGAAGGCCCAGGCTCGTGAGGCATTTCAGCAGGCACTAGAGGCTGGCTCCGGAGAGTGCCCCCGACGGGTCGCCGAACGTCTGCAAGGCGCCGTGAGCAGGCTTTCTCCTTAGAGAAGAGGCCGACGGCCCCTCGGGCCGGCAAAATGCGTTGACCGGGTTCCAATAGCGGAATCGGCATGGAGAACCTTGATGGCGGACACAAAACTTGAGGCCGGAAGAAGGCGGCAGCAGCAGCAGCAACGCGGGCCCCTGGCCCGCCATGTTGCGGCTGCGCCTGCGTCCATGACCGGCCGCGAGGTGTTTGGCATCCTCAGCCGACATGCCATCCTTATCGTCGCGATGACCCTATTGGGGTGCTGCATCGGCGGTGGGACCTGGTATCTGCTGCGGCGATACTTGCCCAGCTACACGGCGGAGACCCTCATCGGTGTGCTCTCGCCCATCGAGGAAGACCCCACCCGAATTGGGTCGATTCAAGTCCATAAAAACGTGCAATACGACTACCGCGTCTCCATGGCGAGTCTGATCAAACAGCAGGTCACCTACGTCGAACTGTTGAAGTTGGATACCATCCGACGCACGAACTGGTTTCAGAGTTTTGCGGGGAACGAGAACCGCGCCCTGACCTACCTGAAAAAGTATATGGGGGCCTATCCCCATCGGGACGCGGGTTTCGTCTCGATCTCCATGACCTGTGGGCAGTCCAAAGAGGCCGCCTTTATCGCCAACACCATGGCCGAACTCTTCGTCAAATCACAGGGAAGCCAGAAGCGCGGGGACATCAGCAACAAGCTCGTCAAGCTGGAGGAGCAACGCAAGCAGGTGCAGAAGGAGATCGACCAGATCAACCAGCACCTGGACGGTGTCCGGGAAAAGTGGGGTGTCTCAGGCATCTCCGCACCGGGGGCCGCCACCTTGTACCAGCACCCGATTGTCGCCAGTTATAACAAACTGCAGCACGATGAAAACGAAATGGCCATGCAGGTCAGTCAGTTGCAGGCCAGCGTGGAAAACATCAGGGCCCTGGCGACGGGTCCCATCAACGAACAGATCGCCCAAGCCATCGAGCGCGACCCGATCATCCTGACCTTGACCAATTCCGTCAACGTGCAGCAGGCGAGTTTGGCGAGCAAGCTGACCAAGTTCGGTGAAAGCCATCGCGTCGTGCGAGAAATACGAGAGTCGGTGGCGGATCTGAAAACAACACTCGAAGCGAGGACCATCGAGATTGCCGAACGGACGAGACAGGCCAATTTCAAGAACGCCCAAAACGCCCTCGTGATCCAACAGACGGGTCTCGAAAAGATACAGAAACTCAGAGAAGAAGCGGCCAAGAAAAGAGATGATCTGGACATGGCACGGATCGAGTACAACCGTCTGCAGGTGTCACTCGACGAGCGACAGGCCGTTCTCGTCACCCTCAAAGAGAACATTTCAAAGTGGCGCATCAAACTCGATGATCCGCAGACCCCCAAGGTGCAGCTCCAGGGGCGCGCCTTGCCGCCCATCGAAATGACGGCCTCGCGCCATGCCCTACTCTGGTTTCCCGGTGGAACACTCATGGGTCTGATGCTGGGGGTGGGTTTGACCTTCCTCGTGGAGTTCCTCAACGACCTGGTCCGCAAGCCGAGTGACGTGGCCCGCTATCTGAATATCCCCTTGCTCGGTGTTGTGCCCCACGAGTGCGAGGACGACCTACCGAAGGACGCCGATCTCTCTCAAGTCATTTTCTGTGATGTGAGGTAGCGTGCGCAAATCGATCTCGTTCTCGGCGAACGCTTCGGCGTATCGACCGAGCTCCAGACCCTCCAGCCATTCGTTGATGTCACGAGCCATTTTTGCCTCAACCGGACGTGAGGTGCTGGCAAGCTTATATGGTCTGGAACACTCAATCCATCGGCGCGGCTCATGGCCTTCGATGTCCGTTGTGGGTCAAAAGCGGAAGTCAGCGGCGACCGCGAGAATGTCCGCTCTTGGGGGTAAAGCGGACATTCCGGCCCGCCTCTCCAATGTCTGCTTTTAGCCAAAAGCGGACATTCGGCGGCACCTTGGATGCCCCAGATCAGGCCATCGGATGGTTGCGGATGCGATGCAGTTCTCTTGGCAGTGGTACGGTGATACGATTTCCCTGAATTTGGGGGTTATTTGGAAAATGTCGGCCGAATGGGGTTTCGGTGTGTTTGGTGGCGCTTTGATGAGTGGAAATTCGACGATGAGGGAAATGCATTCAAAGACCGTCCTTTCGGTGGCGGCGGTGATCGTGGGACTGTCGCTCGCGATACCCGGCGCGCAGGCGCAAACCCCGCTCGCCGATGCCCATATCCACTACAACCATGACGCCTGGGACTTGCTCCCGCCGGCCGAAGCGATAAATATACTGAGGAAGGCCGGGCTCAAGAAAGCGTTCGTGTCGAGTTCCAACGACGATGGCACCCAGATGCTTTATGAGCAAGCTCCAGACTTGGTCGTCCCCGTGCTGCGGCCCTATCGCCGACGCGACGAAATCAGTTCCTGGTACCGCGACGAAACCATCGTCGGGATGGTCGAGGAACGTCTCGCCAAGAACCACTATGCCGGCATTGGCGA
>JADFHU010000244.1 GCA_022567055.1 Planctomycetota bacterium | reverse complement strand
TCCTTGGGTCAAACCTAGCTGCGATAGCAGCATAAAAAGAATCCCAAGCATTCCTCCACGTAGCATAGCTACGCCTGTGGATTCGGTCAATCGGCGCAACCCAATCGAACGCCAATTCGCTCCCTCTGAATCGTGACTCTATTTCTGCGCAACCGCTAAATATTGGACTTTTTTTCGACCCTCCCCGCAAGTCTCCGGCGCCGTCTAACGTCTTACTCAACAGTGGATGACGATGAAAACAGCTGATCTCAGTTGATCTCATCCAATCTGCTCGGGCTCTAGCAGATGCTAGTATGGATTTACAGGAAGACGAATCGTAACAGACTAGTCGCAACAGACTAGTCATTACACCGTTAGGAAAGGACGATGCCATGAAAACGTCAATGACCCGAACAAGGATCATCATCGCAGGCGCTGTTGTTCTTCTCGTCGGTTCGATCTGTCAGGCACAGAACCGGTCGCCTAGACCCGACCGAGATTTCGCCGCTGGTCCCTCGGAACGGGGTCCTCGGGGACCCATGGCTGACCGCGACGCCGGCCCGGGCAGGGGTAGGGCGCGGGATCACGGACCCCGCCTGCCCATCTTGCGCGCCCTCAGCCGGCTGGATGTCACAGAGGAGCAGCATGTACAGATCAGGACCGTCTTGGACGACAATGCCGCAGGCATGGAGGCTGCTCGGGAAGCGCTGAATGAGGCCATGGCGGCCCTGCATGATGCTACCCTGAACGAGGCCGACGACGCGACCCTTCAGGCGGCCGCCACCCAAGTGGGCATTGCGCCGGACAGAAGGCCAGCACCCACGTCGCCCTGGTCAAGAACATCAAGAGCGTCCTCACCGAGGAGCAGCTCAACACCCTGGCGGAACTCAAAGCGCAGAGAGACACCGGACAGGCTCGACGCGGACCCGGTCACAGAATGGGACTCGCCCCACGCGGTCCCCAACACGACCACTTTGATCGCCCTGCCCATCATCGTCCGCGACGCGGATCGTAAGGACGTGCAAGAAGACGCTTTTCAGTGGGAGACCCGGCCACGATGCCCTACCGTGACCTGGGTCTCCTCTTGACTTTCAATGACTATTGGATTAGCCGGGCAATTCTTCTCTGTTTGGCTCTACCGGCAGTCGTTCTCGCTACCCCAAGCCGGGGCGTCACTCGAAACAACACCTGCAGCAACTGCCACACCCGGCCCGTGACGGACCGCATGCGGGTCACCGGCGAGGACCTGCAACTGACGCTGCTGCTACCGGTCCCTCCGCCCACAGGCACAGGCCGCAGTCGCGGCGGTGGGCCCCTACCTCCTCCAGAGCCCATGTTGGGCCCGGCCCTGAAGACCTTTCGAGTGGCGCCCGGCAACACGGTGACACTATCGATTGAGGTGCTGAACGGCAGCGATCGATTCGCGGTTCAGATCAAGAACTTCGACAATGGCGCCAAGAAAAACAGCCCAGACAACATGCTCTTCTGGATAGCGGACAACGCCTGGACTCGCCACCAGCGAGGCAATCAACAGCCCTACTTCACCAAAAACGCCCCCGGCGACAACGGCATCCCTAACAGCGTGACACCTATCACTTACCACTTCGATCTCTTCGTCGACGTCGACACGCCCTTGGATGTATACGAATTGACCTTCGCCACGGTGGGTCGATCGCAGGCCCTAAACCGATGGTACCAGGAGGAGACGTTCTACCTCGAGGTCTACTGTCCCTATGAGATGCCAGGCGACTTCAACAGGGACTGCCGCGTGGACTATGCCGACTTTGCCCTATTTACGGAGAACTGGCTGGTTGACTGTCTAAAAGACAATACGCATCCCGGCTGTGTGTCAGAGGAGGAGGTCCCCTAGGGGACATTACGCGGATCGAAGGCCTTGAGTCGTTCCTCAATGACGGTATAGGCATATTTCGCCAAGGTCTTCTCGGCATAGGCCCTGAAGTGAGCCGTCGAACGATCGTCTTGCATTCCCCATTTCAGAGTGTTTCTCAGATTGTCGTCCAAGGTCTGGGGAGAACCCTCCTCTTTGCCAACCAACTGGAGGACGCGCCAGTCGAATTTTCGATTCCGATCAACGGTGTGTAGCCCGAGCAGCGGGCCGACGATATCATTGGGTTCACCGGCCCAGATCTCGGGCCAGAGGAATCCTTCTGATGAAGCGTAGAAGTTTCTTTCCTTCGTGTCTTTTTCGTCGATGCTGAATTTCTGCTGCACTTGGGGAAAGGGTTTGCCCCCGACCAACTCCGCTTTCGCGCTTTCAGCCGCCGCGCGGTCGCGACACCAGATGACCTTCGCCTTGACACTATCCCGCTTGCCCACCACATCTTTGACCGTCTGATAGTACGCGTCAATCTCGGCCTCGTTGGGCTCCACGACCTCTTTACGTTTCTCTACTTGAACAGCGCTGTACAACTGACCATCTTCATGCGCTCGTTGTTTTTTCAGAAAGTCCGCGGACTGGTCCAATTTCATCGCCTTGGCCTGCGTCACCTGCAGCGGCTTCCGGATCGCTTTCAAGAGGAATGCCTCAATCCCTGCTGCGGTCCCCAAATTGCGTGGGCGTCCAGGAGGAGACATCCCGTGCAGGGCCATGAGCAAATCCTTGACGGTGAACTGCCCCCCCTCGAAGGTGGCCAGGACGATCGCCGCATCCTCGCTCGCCAGTTCGTTCAATATCTGGTCGCGCAGGATCCAGGAGGCATTGTGACTACGCGGCTTCTTGGGGTGAAACCGAAGTGTGTCGTGAATCTGCGCGGCTTTGGCGAAATTCTCCGGGACCTTCTTCATGTCCAGTGTCTGCGTGAGCCCACTGGTGTAGGCGTTGAACGCGCTCCTCGCCTTGTTCCTCCGTAGCGACATTTCCGCTTGGGTCCGATTCAGCTTCGGTTTGTCTTTCATGTAACGTTCTATTTCGTCTTCGGTCACGGAGACCCGCTGGCTGACCACGTGAGTGCCCAGCCTGTTGACGAGTTCCCTCTCGTTAAACCTAACCATGGCCGACAGAACTCTTTCGCTCTTGTCGACCCCCTGCTTGCGGGCCTCCATGGCAATGGCCTTCTCGGCCAGCAGCATACGGATCACTTCGCCTGGTGTGACAGCTTGCGTGACGGCCGTCACTTCATAGGGATCGGCCGAAAGTTCTTGCAGCATCCGGTCGTGAAAATCCTTGCCCGTGATCTGATAGTCTCCAATGATGGCCACAACAGACTCGTCACCGGCAGGTGTTTCGACGACGGGAGGGGATCGATCGAGCGGCACAGCGGGTTCTGGTGCCTCTTGGACATCTTGAGCCGGTGGGCGCCGACGGGATCTGCGCTCCGCAGCCCAACGTTCTCGTGCACGCCGAGCCGCCCGGCGAGCATCGACCGCGGAAACGCTCGGCACCGGCTCGAGTGGTGTCTCTTCGCTCGCTACTTCGGATACCAGTGCGGAGGTGGGCGTGGTCGGCTCGCTCACTTCGGCCACGGTTTCTTTCGGCGATTCGGAGAGGGACTCTGCCGTGGTCTCTGGTGACGATGTCACGTCGGACTCGGTGTCCGCTACGACAGTCACGGATTCGGCAGGCGTATTGGATCCGGAACAGGAGAAATTGGCGCAGGTAAGCCAGACTACAGGCAGGACCCAGAGGTGACGACAGCATGGTCTCATCATGTCAAGACTCCTTAGTATTATGCGTGTTACGAAGCACTAGTGTATCACCTTGTTGAGGGGGTAGGTGATGATGCCCGAGGCACCGGCCCGCTTCAGTGCGGGCACCAGCATGCGTTCGACCGCGTCTTCGACGATCACGTCAATGGCAACGAACTCCGAGTCCACCAGATTGGAAACGGTCGGGCTTTTTTCGGCCGGCAACATTTTCAGAATCCGGTCAAGGTCTTCCCTCTTTACGTTCATCTTGAGTCCAACCTTGTTCTTGGCCTCGATGGCCGCCTGGAGGAGGATGGCGATGTTCTCGATTTTTTCACGTTTAAAGGGATCCGCCCAAGCCTCTCTGTTGGCACAGAAACGGGTCGTAGACGTGATCAAGGTATCGAGAATACGCAGGTTGTTGGCTCTGATGGAACTGCCTGTCTCGGTCAACTCGACGATCGCATCGACAAGGCGGGCCTTCACTTCGGTCGCCCCCCAACTGAACTCCACCCTGACATCGATTTTTTTCTCCGCGAAGTATCGCTCTGTCGCCCCCACCAGTTCCGTGGCGATCAATCCTCCCGCCAAATCCTCTGGTTGGGTCACGCTGGATTCGGCAGGCACGGCCAGGACCCAGCGTGTGGGTAGACTGGTCGCCTTGCTGTAGGCCAATTCACATACCTCGACGACGTCCCTGTTGTTTTCCAAGATCCAGTCATAGCCGGTGATACCGGCATCGAGGACGCCATCGCTGACGTAGCGGCTCATCTCCTGGGCCCGCAGGCAGATGGCTTCAATCTCGTCGTCATCAATACAAGGACGATAACTGCGTGAGGCATCTGAGACGTGAAAACCGGCTCTGTTAAACAATTCGATCGTGGCTTTCTGGAGACTGCCCGCGGGAATTCCGAGCTTCAGCACCTTCTTTTGCGACATGATATCTTATTTCCGTCGGGTCACTTTTTTCTTGGCGGCCTTCTTCGCCATCTTCTTATTCGTGACCTTCTTTTTGGCGACCCTCTTCTTCGCTGCCGTTTTTTGCACGGGCCGCTTTTGCCCGGTCTTCTTCTTCGTTGTTCTCTGGCCGCCACCCTTCTTGGCCGCGACCTTCTTCTTGGCGGCCTTCTTCATCAATTCCAGCCTAGGCGACTCTTTGCGTCTCACCGTTTTCTTGGGAGCGGACTCACTCTCTTTCCGAAGTAGTTCGTAGAACTCGTAGCCATCCTTTGCGGCCACCTGCTTGCTTAGGAACCCCTCGATCTCCTGGGGATTTGCCCCGGGAGAGACCATTTCATGGCTCTGCAGAAACTCGATCATCCGGTCGGTGAGTGGGATGGCATGCCCCTTGAATGCCGTCACCACGCAATAATTCACGACGAAATGCGTGATACCATCCAGTTCTTCGATCTCCTGTCTCGCCTGTCGTTTGCCGAGCTTGTCCAGGGGCTGCAAGCTGATGTCGTGTTGATGGTCAAAGACGGCGGTCAGCACGCGAATCAAGGTACTCGCCGCGCGCCGTGTTTCGGCAGTATCCCTGCCAAAGATGGAGCATATTTCCACGGGCCTGGATACCCGCAGATCATTCAGGTCCACGAAATAATTCATACACCGTTTGTGGGCCGTGTTCGCGGAGGACTTCTTCATCCGTTCGCTGATGACCGCATACACGATCGCGTCAATGGGATCGTCAAAGGTGGGCTTGACAACCTTGACGCCGGACTTCTTCAGAGTGGCATGGAGTTTCTTTATCTTTTGCGAGTATTTCTTGCTGTTCTTCATGTGCCGACCCTCAACACGAGGGGATCCTTTCTAGGCAGCCCTCAAGCCCATCGGACGGATGGCAACGATCACGATGCTTCAAGCACTCCCTCTTCGCCCTCTTCACCGGACTCGTCCGCATATTCACGAGCAGCCCTATCAATGAGGTTCATCGTTTCCAACGTCTTTTTGAACTTGTCATCTGCCACGATATGCAAGACGGGACAAAACTTGCTCGTCACGGCATCTGCAACAAACGATTGAAGTCGGCGTGTCGCGCTCTGCAGGGCAATCATCGTACGGCGCTGGGCCTTCTCATTCGCGCCGAGAACACTCACGTACACCTCCGCATGCCTCAGATCCGGTGACATATCGACATGCGTCACACTCACAAGACCTTCAATGCGAGGATCGCTGAGACTGTCCTGTATGGCGCCGCTGACGGCCTGCAAGACCACCCTCGCCACCTTTTCTTGTCTTCGTGTCGGCATAGCGTCTATCGGTGCTGAATATCACCCCCGTGAGAAACAGGAGGGAGGCCGATCCCTAAAGTGTCCGCGCGATCTTTACGATTTCGTAGAATTCAATGAGGTCGTCGACCTTGACATCATCATAGCCGGCCAGTTTCACACCACATTCCAACCCGGCCTTGATTTCTCGTACATCTTCCTTGAAGTGTTTCAGAGACTCCAAGGCGATGTTGTCTCGTATGACCACGTTGTCGCGGATCAAGCGGGCTCTGGCATTCTTACGTGCCAGACCCGTCGTCACCATACAGCCCGCAATGGTACCGACGCCGGTGACTTTGAACGTGGCTCGAACCGTCGCGCGACCCACTGAGTTCTCTAGCTCTTCGGGGTCCAGTAGACCCGCCATCGACTGCTTCAGGTCTTCGGTAATGCGGTAGATAATATTGTACAGACGAATGTCGACGCCCTTGGCGTCCGCACTCTTACGCGCCCGATCATCCGCGACCACGTTGAAGCCGATGATGATGGCATTGGAGGCCTCCGCCAAGATGACATCCCCTTCGGTGATGCCGCCGGCAGCTCCGTGCAATATGTTGATCTTCACCTCGTCGGTACTCAGCTCCCCGAGATGCTTCCGCAGAACTTCTACAGAGCCCTGAACGTCGGCTCGTACAATCAAATTGAGTTCCTTCACACCACCGGCTTCGATTTCATGAAACAGATTGTCCAGCGTCACCTGAGAACGTTCAGCCAACGACTCTTCCCGCAGGCGGGCCTTGTTCTGCTCCGCGGCATTCTTGGCCTTGTTGATGTCCTGCAAGCAATAGAATGCGTCTCCTGCCGGAGGCACGCCATTTAGACCCGTGACCTCCACTGGCTGGGAACTGGTGGCTTTCTTGATGTTTTTACCGTAGCCGTCGCGCAGCATCTTGACTCGACCAAAGGCCCCACCACTGAGCAGAATGTCACCTTTCTTCAAGCATCCCTCTTTGACAAGCAGTGTGGCGACCGCACCTCGTGTCGGTGACATCCTGGCTTCAACGACCAGTCCCATCGCGGGGAGGGTGTCATCGGCCTGCAGATTCAGCAACTCTGACTGGTAATCGATGTGCTCTAGAAGATCCTCGATGCCCTCTCCTGTGACTGCACTGGTCTTGACGACCTCGGTGTCGCCCCCCCATTCCGTGGGTGTTAACTCATGCTCGGCCAACTGTGCGAAAATCCGGTTGAAGTCGCAACCCGGCAGGTCAACCTTATTCAGCGCCACGATGATGGGGACCCCGGCGGCCTTGCCGTGGGCGATGGCCTCCGCCGTCTGCGGCATGACGCCATCATCCCCCGCCACTACCAAGACCACAACATCGGTCATATTGGCGCCCCGTGCCCGCATGGCGGTAAATGCCTCATGACCCGGGGTATCCAAGAATGTGACCGTCTTGTTGGCCAGCGTGACTTGCGACGCGCCAATGTGCTGGGTAATGCCACCCGCTTCGCCCGCGGCCACCTGAGTGGACCGAATGCGATCCAACAGGCTGGTCTTACCGTGGTCTACGTGCCCCAACATGGCGGCCACCACCGGTCGTCTCTTGAGATGCTTACGCTCCCTCTTTTCGAACTCGATCTTGATTTCGTCTTCGTGGGCCTTGCGACTCTCCACAGAAAGTTCCGTGTCAAACTCCAAGGCGACCAACTCAGCGACTTCATTAGTGATCACTTCATTGGCAGACGCCATCACCCCGTGGCCCATCAGCTTCCCGACGATCTCGCCCATTTTAACGGCGAGAGCCGCGGATAGATCTTTGACTGTTATGGGTTCGGTCACAACGGCTTTTTCCGGCCTGGCGACGCCCCGTCCGATGCCAGCACTCCTGGTGGCAATC
>JADFHU010000243.1 GCA_022567055.1 Planctomycetota bacterium | reverse complement strand
CGAAATCGCGCGTGGGGTGGCGCGTCAGGAACTGGTGCTGGTGACCACCTTGACGACGAAGATGTCGGAGGTCCTCTCTACCTACAGTCAAAACAAGGGATTTCGTTGCAAGTATCTGCACAGCGAAATCGATACGCTGGAACGGATCGAGATCTTGCGCGACTTGCGTCAAGGTGAATTCGACGTACTGGTGGGGGTCAATCTCCTCCGCGAGGGACTCGATCTGCCGGAAGTCTCCATGGTGGCCGTCTTGGACGCCGACAAGGAGGGCTTTCTCCGCAGTGAGACCGCGCTGATTCAGACCATCGGCCGTGCGGCCCGCCACGTGCGTGCCCAGGTCTATCTCTATGGGGACCGCGTCACGGGATCGATGCAAAAGGCCCTCGACGAAACGCAGCGCCGTCGTACCCTTCAGAAGGCGTACAACGAAGCGCATGGCATTACACCCGAATCGATCCGCAAGGAGATTCGCAGGGGCCTCAGCGACCAGATCAAGGCGCGGAAGACCGCCCGCGCGGCCCTACACCTGGAGGATCGAGAGTATGACAAGGTGGAAATGGCCGCCGAGATCGAACGTGAGATGCTCAAGGCGGCGGAAGACCTCGATTTCGAACGCGCGGCCGCCCTGCGCGATCAACTCAAGGAACTCAAGGATCTGCCTAAACTGGTCATCGCCGGTTCCCAGAAGAAGAAATCGACCTTCGTAAAGGCCAAGAAGAAAAAGATCAGGGACCGCGCGAGCAGCGGTCGACGGAAAGCATGAGCACCGGCGAACTGGCGTGGCGTCGCATTTCTTTTGACGAAGGGCCTGCCTTTCTGTAGCATTCCGCACGCTATGGTTAAGGGACCGGCAAGAAATAACTCCTCACGCAATGCTTGGAAAGGTTCATGAAAGGGCTCCCCGTCGATCGAATCCGGCCTCTCGTCAGGATGGCGGTTGACGAAGATCAGGGACCCGGTGACGTCACGAGCGCGCTGTTGCATGGGGAAGAGAGCAGCGCCCGTGCGGCCCTGGTGGCCCGCGAGCCGCTGGTCCTCTGTGGATGGGAGGTGGCCCGGGAGGTCTTGGCCCAGTACCATCCGCAACTGGCGCTGACAATCCACATCGCCGATGGCGGTCAAGCCGCGGCAGGCCAATCCCTAGGGCTGGTGGAGGGGCCGCTGGTGCCGATGCTGGCTGCCGAGCGGGTGGTGTTGAATTTCCTGCAACGTCTCAGCGGCATCGCAACGCTTACCCAGCGTTATGTCGAGCAGATCCAGGGGACCCAGGCCCAGGTCTTCGATACCCGCAAGACCACGCCGGGTTGGCGTTTGTTGGAAAAGTACGCGGTCCGTTGCGGGGGTGGCAACAACCACCGCATGGGACTCTATGATGCCGTCCTGGTGAAGGACAACCATCTGGCGCAATGGGGCGATCAGTGGATCCCCAAGCTCGAGGCCCTGGTGGTCGAAGCCGCCACACGGGCTTCCGTCCAATTTGTGGAGGTGGAAGTCGACGATTTGGATCAGTTCAAGGCGGTCCTGGGTATCTCGGGGATAGACATCATCCTCCTGGACAACATGGATGAGGAACAGATGAAAGCGGCCGTGTCGCTGCGGGACGAGGCACAGGGGAGTGGACCGCCCCTCTTGCTGGAGGCCTCCGGCGCGATCACGCTGGAAAGGATAGCCTCCGTGGCCCGGACGGGGGTCGATCGGATCGCCGTGGGCGCTATCACCCATGCGGCGGTTGCTGTAGACATTGGCATGGATCGGGCCGGCCCATGATTCGCACGGAGTCACTCGATCCCGACAAGATCAGAGAGGGCTTGTCGACCCGGCACATCGGATCGCAGGTGGTGGTCTTCGACTCGACGTCCAGCACCAATGATCGGGCGGCGGAGTATGGACGCAACCCCGACAACCATGGCTTGGCCCTCTTTGCCGAACAGCAGGAGGCCGGGCGCGGTCGAGCGGGCCACCGCTGGCTCAGCCCCCCCGGCGCCGGCATTCTTTGCTCCATTGTCTTGATCGACTCTCCCCTACGTTCCGAATTGCTCTCCTTGACGGCCGCCGTGGCATTGGCAGAGGCGATCGGTGGGGGGGCACGGATCAAGTGGCCCAACGACGTCCTGCTGAACGGCAAAAAGGTCAGTGGCATCCTTCTGGATGCCCCCGTCTGCGACACGCACCGGATTCACTGCTTGGGCATCGGCATCAACTGCCATCAGGGTAGAGACGATTTTCCCGAGTCGTTGCGTGACTCCGCCACCAGCCTCGACATCGAAACTGGCCTGAGTGTCGATCGCGTGATGTTGGCCAGGCGTCTCTTGGCTTCCATCGACCGATGGTTGGCCACCGCCGCCCGAAACGAAGGGGCCGTCGTCCAGGCCTGGCGGCAGTCCAGCCTGCAACTGGCCCACCGCGTGAGCCTCTGCTACAACGGGGAACACTTCACCGGCAATTGCATCGGCGTCGACCCCGAGCGAGGATTGATCTTGCACTTGGATCGCGGCGGTGTGCGAATGTTTGATGCGGCCCATTCATCGATTGTGAAGGAATGACAGATCGCAGATCACAGCAAATACGTTACCGACCACAGACCCACGGACCCACGGACCCACAGACCCACAGACCACTGACCACCAATAAAGCCCCCCCATGATCAAGACCGAAGAATTGACCATTCGCACACGAAAAGACTGCGAAGTCATCAACATCACCGACGAGGTGGCGCGGGTGGTTTCAGAATCCGGCATCGACAGCGGGGTTGTCACGCTCTTCAACGTGGGCTCGACGGCGGGGATTACCACGACGGAATTCGAGCCGGGTCTCGTCAATCACGACCTCAAGGCGGGCTTCGAGCGGCTTGCCCCCCAATCGGCCCGGTACGAACATGAAGAGACCTGGCACGACGACAACGGTCACTCGCACGTGCGAGCCTCCTTCTTGGGTCCCTCGCTGACCGTGCCCATCGTACGCGGACAGATGACTCTGGGGACCTGGCAGCAGATCGTCCTGATCGAGTTTGACACGCGTCCCAGGGATCGGACCGTGGTGTGTCAGATGATGGGGGATTGAGATTCCTCTCGGCCCTGCTCCACTGCCGGACCGACTCAAAACGCTTGACTCCTCTAAGGTCACGACATAGCATGACCCGGTGCTGTTAGAAGTGAGCAGGCAAATACGGAGATTTGTGGGTGACCCATCGTGAAGGATGCAGGGCAGACAATCGGGCGTCATTTACTCATGGGACTCTTGTGCCTGCAGTGTGGCTGTGCTGATCCGCGGCCCGAGGAGGCGCAGCGACCCCTGGACCCTACGCGTTTTGGGCGAAGTGACACCATCCGGGATTTTGCGCGGCTCGAGGTTCCGATGTCGGTCACGGTCTCGGGCTACGGTCTGGTCGGGGGCTTGATTCAGGGAGGATCGCGAGACTGCCCGGATCACATTCGGGCCTATCTCAAACGCATGGTGCGGGGCAAGGCCAAGAGTGACATCAATATTGATGCGTTGATAGCCAGCGAATTCACGACGGTGGTCTACCTGGAGGCGGTCGTCCCCGTGGCGGCCATGAAGGCCGATGAATTTGACGTCAAAGTGCTCTGCCTCTCCGGGCTTGCGGCAACGGTCTTGAATGGGGGGTGGCTCTACGAGAGCGATTTGCGGCTGCTTGGCGACGACGTTTCCAGCCCGATGGTCGCCACGGTTAAGGGGCCGGTTTTCGTGCACGAGGGCTCCGATCCGGAGGCACAGCCGCAGAAGGTGGGGCACATCCTGGGTGGGGGTAGGGTCACGGCCGACCCGGCGATCAAGCTGATTCTCGAGGCCGGGGACTATCAGATGACCAGCTGGATGCGAAATCTGATTATCCGACGTTTCGGTCGGGACACGGCCGTGGCGGAATCGGCGGGTCGGATCGTCTTGAAGGTGCCCGTGCGCTATCGACGCCAGCGCTGGCGTTTCTTCGCCATGGTCGAGGCCATGTATCTCAATCAAGCGCCGGAGGTCGTGAACAATCGAACGATGCGTCTGATAGGCGAACTGGCCTCCTCGAAAGACCGGAACAAGCCGGAGATCGCCCTGGAAGCCATCGGACCGGTCTGCCTGAAGAAAACGGCCGCTCTGTTGCAGTCGTCCGATGAGGCGGTGCGGCTGTCCGCGGCCCGCTGTATGACCAATCTGGGCAGTGAGAGAGGGTTGCAGGTGCTCACCACCATTGCCACGGATCCGAGTTCGACCCGGCGCAGGGAAGCGATCAAGGCGATGGGCACGGCGGTGCCCGTCGAGCCCGTGATCAATGTGCTCCAGATGCTGTTGCGCGACGAGGATTTCGACGTTGTGCTCGAAGCCTATGAACTGCTGACGCAACTCTCCAGAGAGAAAATAGACCGCACGCTGGTAGCCGGGAGTTTTTCGCTGGAAAGGATTCCCCATACCCCCCAAAAAGCCATCGTAGTCACCCGCCGGGGCCGGCCTCGCATGACCCTGTTTGGCGCTCCCATTCCCTTTCAGCCGGGGCGCTTGTTCCAGTCACTGGACGGCTTTGTCACGCTGGATTCTCGGGCTGCGGATGGTTTCGTGAGGTTGACCCGGAAGCACCCCACGCGGCCCACGGTCATCGGGCCCCTGCGCTGCAGGGCGGAGCTTGGCGAGATGATCCGGGTCTTCTGCGGGGAGTATCTCTCACAGGGCGGTCCGGGCGGGGGCCTCGGCGTTTCCTATGCAGACGGCATTGCCTTGATCCGCGAATTGTGCGATAAGAGGTGTGTGGACGCTGAACTGTGGGCAGGACCTCTGCCAGAATGAGCGATTTCTCAAGGGCGGGACCAAATCGGGCCGATAATACCAGAAATAGACGGCTTGAAGGGGCCAGGGTATGTCATTGAGATTGAAAAAGGTGGTTCTTAACGGTTTCAAGAGCTTCGCCGACAAGACGGAGTTTTCCATCGATGCCTCGGTGACGGTCATTGTAGGGCCCAACGGCTGTGGCAAGAGCAACATCGTGGACGGCGTCAAGTGGGTCCTGGGCGAGCAGAAGGTGAAGAGCCTCCGCAGCGACCAGATGACCGACGTGATCTTCAGTGGCAGCAGCAGCAGAAAGCCCCTGGGGGCGGCCGAAGTGTCGCTGGTCTTTGCCAATCCGGAGCAGGGCGGAACGCGGCAACTCTCCATTGATGCCGATGAAGTGCAGATTTCGAGAAAAGTGTATCGCAGCGGCGACAGCGAGTACCGGATCAACGGTAAGAGCTGTCGGTTGAGAGACCTCCGCGAGATGCTGATGGACACCGGCATCGGCACCAAGGCCTATTCCATCATCGAACAGGGGCAGATAGATAAGATGCTGGGCGCGACCAAGACGGATCGCAGGGCCGTCTTCGAAGAGGCCGCCGGGATCAGCAAGTACAAGGCCCACAAGAAGGAGGCCCTGCGCAAGCTGGAGCGGACCGAGCAGAACCTGCTTCGCCTGGCGGACATCATCCAGGAGGTCGCGAAGAGCTTGCGCAGCGTGAAGCTGCAGGCCGGTAAGGCCCGCAACTACCTGCAGTACACCCAGAGATTGAAGGAGTTGCAGGTCAACTACTCGCTGGTGGAGTACTCGCGCTATCACGCCGAGTTGGAGCAGCGCCGCGCGGAGCAATCGGCCGCATCGGAGCAGTTTGCCGTCCTGGCCGCCGAGGTCTCCCGTACCGATACCCTCCTGAGCACCCTGGCCGCCGGCATCATCGAGAATGAGCACGCGCTGAGTGAGGCGGGCAATCGGCTGGTCTCCATCCAGAGCCGCATAGAGCAACGGCTGCAGGGCATAGAATTCCTGCGGACGAGGATTGCGGAGCTGGACGAACGCAAGCAGACCCAAAGCCGAACCGTTGACCGGGTGCAGTCACAGACCAAGGGACTGCGAGATCAATTGGCCCGATACGAAGACGAGTTTCTGGTCGGGAAACGACTGTTGCGGGAGAAGGGGGGCGCCGCCCGGGAGATCGAAGATGATCTTCGCCGGCTCGAAGGCGACCTGGCCGTGTTGGAGGCCGACCTGGAGGATGAGAAGTCGGGCATCATTGATAGCGTCCGTCGCACGGCCCAACTTCACAATGAGATCCAGAGCAGTTCCCGCTTTCGGAGCAATCTGTCGAATCAGAAGGAACGCTTGGTCTCGCGGGTCGAGTCCGCCCGGGCCGAACTGGAGGCGGCGCTGACCAAAAAAGCAGAACACTCGGCTCGACTCGACGACATTGAAAAGGTCTTGGCGGATCTGGAGTCGAATTTGGAGGCCAAGCGGGAGCGGATCGAGGTCTTGGAGGGCGACATGCGACAGGACCGGGAAGAACGGGTCCGGCAGAAGGAATCCCGCAGCGCCCTGAGCGGCGAGTTGGCGGCGCTGAAGGAGATGGAGCGGCGCTACGAAGGCGTGAACGAGGCCGTTCGCACGTTCTTGAAAGGGCGCAACGGCGAGGGGCCGCCCGCATACAGCCAAGGCATCCTGGCAGACAAACTGGAGGCGGAGCCGGAGTATGCCACCGCGGTCGAAGCCGCTATGGAGGGCTTCGCCGACGCGGTGGTGGTCGATGAGATGTCATCCCTCCTGGCGGACCGAGAGATTTCGGAGCAACTCAAGGGCCGGGTGCAGTTCGTGTGCAGGGCTGCGGTTGAAGAGGATCCTCCAGGCGACGAGAGTCGGCCGGATCAGCCCGGAATCCAGGGGAGATTGAGCGATTTTGTCCGCTCCGAGGAGCAGTTTCGCCCCCTGGTTCGACGTCTACTGGGACGAACCCTTTTGACGGAGTCGGTTGAGGTGGCCCTGGCCCTGTCGCGGACGATGGATCCCTCCTGGCGTTTCGTCACGAAGGCCGGGGAGTTGGTGCAGGCCGGGGGGCTGTTGCGCATGGGTCCTCTGGGGCCCTCCTCGGGGCTTATCTCGCGTAAGAGCCGCATCCGCCAGTTACAGGCGTCGCTGGACGAAATCGCCCGGACGATCGCTGCACTCGAGGGGAAAATCCATCAGAACGATCAATCGCGGACCCATTTGATCAAGCTGTGTAAAGACTTACGCACCGCTATTTACGAGGTCAATACGGAAAAGATGCAGGCTAGCTCCCACGTGACACTCTTTGACCAGACGGCCCTGCGACTGAAAAAGGAACAACCGCTGATTGCCCACGAAGTGGAGACCCTCGAGCAGGAGATTAATGAGTCGGTGCAGAAGGAATACGATTCCAAGCAGAAGCTGGAAGAGTTGGAGGCCGTCAGCAGCGAACGCGAGGCCCATGTGGAGGAACTCGAATCTGAGATCGCCCTGTTACGGGAGCGACGACAGATGCAGACGTCCGAGTTGACGGAACTCAAGGTGGTATTGGGCCAGATCACCGAGCAGAAAAAGGCTGCCCAACAGATGATCGAGGGCATCCATGCGCAAGTAGACAGGGCGCTGCTCCAGGCCCGGGAGGCGGAGGCGGAGATCGCGGCTCACACCGAACAGGTCGACCAGGCCGGCCGGGACATCTTGAGTTCAGAGGCGGAGGTCTCCGATCTGTTCGTGGAGAAGGAGGCGGCCCAAGAGGTTAATCGAGGTCTGAAAGAGACGATCGCTCAGTTCACGGAAGAACAGCGGGGCGCGGAACAGTCCATTCACTCGAAACGGGCCGCCAAGGAGAGCATCGAGCAGGTTCTCAACGACCTGAGAGTCCAACTGGGCCAGGTCGAAGTCAAGCAGCAGGATCTGGTCGAACGCGTCAAGGACGAGCTGCAGATCGATCTG
>JADFHU010000242.1 GCA_022567055.1 Planctomycetota bacterium | reverse complement strand
CAATTTGAGCTATCTTGAACATCTGCGGCAGTCCGAGGGAAGAGGCGAATCTCTCTTTTTACGTGAAAAACACTCTTTACATGCGATACTCAGCTCATTTTGAACGGCAGAAAAGCATTTTTTTTGTTTTCGTGCATTCGACGGAGGTTTCGCCGACAATAGCCGGAAGTTATGGAGCCTATTTTTTCATCTCTCAGAAATATCCTTCCAATATGACTCAACCGAGAGATACCGTTGAAAGGCCTGAAACGGGCCAAGGAGTAGCACAATGAGTGAAGGTACAGTCAAGTGGTTCAATTCAAGCAAGGGATTTGGTTTCATCAAGCCGGATGACGGATCGGCGGATGTGTTCGTTCACCATTCGGAAATTAAGACGGAAGGCGAAGCGACCCTCGATGAAAACCAGAAAGTCACCTATGACATCGGCGAGGGCAAGAAGGGTCCCTGCGCAAACAACGTGGTTCCCGTCTGATCTATACAAGGCGCTTGAAACTGAAAAGGCTCTGCTTCGGCAGGGCCTTTTTCGTGGGTCGTCATCCTCTGTTAGGGCGCGCTATCCGTTCCTCAGTGCCCGCTGGTAATAGTCCCTGGCCTCATCCATGTATCGTCTCAGTCGATTGATGCGCGTTTGGTCGGAGGGATGGGTGCTCAGGAATTCCGGAGGCTGTCCCTGGCCGTCTTTGGCCTGGGCCATGCGCTGCCAGAAGGGGATGGATACTTCGGGATTGTACTTGGCCATGGCCATGAAGATAAGCCCCAGGCGGTCCGCCTCACTTTCGTGGAGGCGGCTGAAGGGAAGCATCACGCCCACCTGGGCACCCAGGCCGAAGGCGCCGAGGAACAGTTTCTGTGTGGCTTCGGATTTCTCTTCGATGGCCTTTGCGAGTGCCATGCCCCCAAACTGGGCCGTATAGTTGTATGACATGCGTTCGGCCCCATGCTTGGCGAAGACGTGGGCCACTTCATGCCCCATGACCACGGCCAGATCCGCTTCGGTCTGGGCGACGGCCAGCAGTCCGGTGTAGACGACGACTTTTCCCCCGGGCATGGCCCAGGCATTGATGTCGTTGCTGTCGACCAGGTTGAACTCCCAATCGTAGCCCTGCAGTTCGGATTGGATGCCGCGCATCCTGCAGTAATCGGTGATGGCCTGGGCGATCCGCCGGCCGACGCGTTGGACCCGCTCCGTCTGCTGGGCGTCGGTGCTCGTCTTGTTTTCCTTCAGGAAGGTCTGATAGTGCTGCAGACTCATGGAACTCATGACGGAGTCGGGCATGAAGTTCAGTTGGCTGCGTCCGGTGATGGCGACTTCGCTACAGGCACAGAGGCAGAGGCAACAGAGGGTGAGGCAAGTGGTCCAGAGGGTGATGCGGTTCTTATTCATGGGTTCATCCTTTTCAAAGGGGCGAAAGAGCAGGGTCTTGACACGCTCTACAGCGGGTCCCAGAGGTTCTATCACGCTGGGTTGGATGGAGGCTTCTTCCATTGATTGGCTTTCTACCGGACGACTGCGGACAATCATAGGACCCAGGCCTCGCGGGTTCAAGCGTTATTGCCAACAGGGAGAACCCAGTGGGGGGAGGGGTGCCCGGATGGGATGTCCCGACCCTGCGTCATGTTGCTATTCCTGTTGGGCTGTCTATAATCTGACGATGGTCGATCGAAACGCCCTATTCATGTACAGTCCGGAACTGGAGTCCTTGCCCTATCCCGAGGATCACCCCTTTAACACCAAACGGGCCAGACGCACGCGCGAATTGGCCGAGTCCCGGGGGTGGTTGAGTGGCCCAGGGATCCAGGTGGAAGCCGCCGAACCGGCAGCCCGCATGGACCTTAAGAAAGTGCATTCGGCCCGTTATCTGCACGCCTTTAAGAGTTCTGCGGAGGGAGTTTGGCAGAGCGAGGCCATGGGCATGGGCCTTGGATCCTCGGACTGCCCCATGTTCGAAGGCGTCTTCGACCATGCGGTGTTCGCGACCGGGATGACGCTGTTTGCGGCACGGAGGCTTCTTGCCGGGGAGGTCGATGTGGCATTCAATCCCTCCGGTGGATTCCATCACGCGGGGCGGGAACAGGCCTCCGGATTCTGTTACATCAACGATGTGGCGATCGCCTGTTTGACTCTGGCGGATGCCGGCAAGAGAGTCGTTTATCTGGATATTGATGTGCACCACGGGGATGGGGTGGCCAATGCGTTCTACGGGCGGGCCGATGTGATGACGATCTCCCTGCACGAAGATCCTCGCGTCCTCTTTCCCGGGACGGGATTCGTACATGAAATCGGCAAAGGCGCGGGGGAGGGATACTGCGTGAACGTCCCTCTGCCCATCGGGACCTACGATATGGGCTATCAGAATGCCTTCGAGGCGCTGGTCCTGCCCCTGATCAAGGCCTATGGCCCCGATGTCTTCGTGCTCGAATTCGGCGCCGATGCCCTGGCAGGGGACCCCCTCGCCCATCTGCAGCTAACGAACAACACCTATGTCGAGGTGATCACGCAGCTTCTCGGCTTCGGCAAGCCCATTCTCATGACCGGTGGTGGTGGCTACCAAATGGAGAATACGGTGCGGGCCTGGGCCTTGGGCTGGCGGGTGCTATGCGGCACTGCGGACGAAGCGGCAGGACCCGTCCCTTGGGAGGCGCTCCTCGACGAGGAGGTCGAGATCCCCGATCTTCAACGCGAGACTGTCTCGCGGACCGTCAGCCAAACGGTGGAGCAGGTCAAGGAGAAGGTCTTCCCCTATCACGGCCTATCGTGACTAAGTGGAATTTTAAACTGTTGGGGCACCGCCAGTTTTCAATTTGCAGTTCTCAATTTACAATTTCAAATTCACTCGATCCCGAGCAGAGGTAGCCAATTTCAGAGCCAATGACTCGCGTTGACGCCCTCAGGCGTTTGCCTCTCTCCCTTGGATCAGTTTCTCCACGACGCTGGGGTCCGCCAGCGTCGAGATGTCCCCCAGGTTGCTGGTGTCGTTTTCGGCGATCTTCCGCAGGATGCGGCGCATGATCTTCCCGGAGCGGGTCTTGGGCAGGGCTGCGGCGAACTGGATGGCTTCGGGCGTGGCGATGGGACCAATCTCCGTTCGCACGTGTTTGACCAGTTCCTGCTTGAGTGCCTCCGTCTCCGTGACCCCTTCGATCAAGGTGACATAGGCATAGAGTCCCTGTCCCTTGATCTCGTGGGGGATGGGGCAGACCGCGGCCTCGGCCACTTGGTGATGACCCACGAGGGCGCTTTCGACCTCGGCGGTACCGATGCGGTGGCCGGAGACATTGACCACGTCGTCGATGCGGCCCATGAGCCAGAAGTCACCGTCTTTGTCCTTGCGACAACCGTCACCGGTAAAATAGACGTCATCGTACATCGTGAAGTAGGTGTCGATGAACCGGTCGTGATCACCCCACATGGTCCGCATCATGCCGGGCCAGGGCTTCATGAGGCAGAGTTTGCCGCCTTCATCGACATCGCATTGCGTCCTGTCGTCCCGGAGGATGCGGGCGTCGACCCCAAAGAAGGGTTTGTTGGCGCTGCCCGGTTTGAGCGTGTGGGCACCCGGCATGGGGGCAATCATGATGCCGCCTGTCTCGGTCTGCCACCAGGTGTCGACGATGGGGCACTTGCCGCGGCCGACCTTTTCCGAGTACCACATCCAGGCCTCCGGGTTGATGGGCTCACCCACGGTGCCGAGGATACGGAGGGTGTCGAGCTTGTACTGTGTCGGCCACTGGTCGCCCAGCCGCATGAGGGCCCGAATCGCCGTCGGGGCGGTGTAGAAGAGGGTGACGGCAAACTTGTCGCAGATCTGCCAAAACCGGCCGGCGTCCGGATAGGTGGGCACGCCCTCGAACATCAGCGAGGTGGCCCCGTTGGCCAGCGGGCCGTAGACGATATAGCTGTGACCGGTGACCCAACCGATGTCCGCCGTGCACCAGTACACATCATCTTCGTGGACGTCAAAGACGATCTCATGCGTCAAACTGACATGCAGGAGATAACCGCCGGTGGTATGGACGACGCCCTTGGGCTTGCCGGTGGAACCGGAGGTGTAGAGGATAAAGAGCGGATCCTCGGCCGCCATATGTTCCGGCTCGCACCGCTCCGAGGCATTGGCCATTTCGGCGGCATACCAGAGATCCCGTCCGCCTTCCATGGGACATTCGTCATCGGTGACCTTGACCACCACACAGGTCTCAACGGTGGGGCACTTGGTCAAGGCCTTGTCGACGATGCTCTTTAACTGGATCGACTTGGCGCCCCGGCGCGAGGCGTTGCAGGTGATCACCATCTTGCAGTCGGAGTCGTTGACGCGATCCGAGATGGCCTCGGCGCTGAAGCCCCCAAAGATGATCGAATGAATCACGCCAATCCGGGTACAGGCCAGCATGGCGATGGTCAGCTCGGGAACCATGCCCATGTAGATGGCGACGCGATCCCCCTTGCGGAGCCCCCGGTTCTTGAGGACGTTCGCGAATTTGCACACCTCCCGATGCAACTGGCGATAGGTGAATTCTTTCACATCTGTGTCGGCGTCACCTTGCCAAATGATGGCGATCTTGTCGGCGGTCGGCGTGCCGAGGTGGCGGTCCAGACAGTTGGTGGAGACGTTGAGTTCACCATCGGCAAACCAGGTGTGTTCGATCTTACGGGCTTGGGTGTCCCAAGTATACTCGAGCGACTGACGGGGCTCCTTGAACCAGGTCAGGCGTTTCGCCTGTTGCAGCCAGAATTTGTGGGGGTCTTGAAGTGGGGCTTCCCACATCGTTCGGTACTGCTCTTCGCTGTTGATGTGGGCTTTGGCTTGAATGTCGGCGGGGGGAGGGAAGGTTCGATCTTCGGTCATGAACGAATCAATTGCCTTCTCTGGGGCCATGATCTGCTCCTTTTTGTGAATGGCGTATTCTCTTGGGCCAGAAGAGTTTACGAGCCCTTCCGCCGCAGGCGATCCAAAGGTTCAAATGCTATCGACGTGGAAAAAACGCGTCAATAAAAAAAGCGTCCTTGGATAGGGCGGTAGTCAGTGATCAGTAATCGGTCAGTAGCCGGTAGCCGGTCTTCAGTTTCACTTCAGGGCACGTAAGATGCGATCGCTCGGGGCTAGGCCTCGTGCCCGCTCATTGGAGAAAACGCTTGAGGCGCTTCGAGTTGAGAGAGACATCCCCGATCCGCGGAGGTCCGTCTATTTCTTCGTGGCGTAGCATGCCCTTGAGCAGGTCAGGTCGATAATTGCCCTTGCCCAGCACGTACTGGCCGATCTCATAGAGGCTCCAGCGCTTGTCGCCCCCAAAGTGGAAGAGGCCCGTGGCGTTCTTCACCAGCAGCAGGGGCACCATGTCCCCAATGGCCGCGCAGTGCACGCAACTGCGATACTCATCGTGAAAGAGCGTGACGGGGAGGCCCTTTTTGAAACGGGTCTCCATCCAGTCGATCGCCCCTTTGTGGCCGACCATCGAATCTCCCAGCGGCAGACTCACACGGAGGATACAGTGCCGTCGGCATTTGCCAATCTCCTCTTCGGCCAGGCGAAAGGTCTCGCCCGCGACACTCACCGGGCAGGGGGGATGATCTTCGCGGTAGCCGCCCTCAGGGGGATTGTTGCCGGAAAAGACGAGGTCCGTACTGAGATAGAGGATGGGACGGTCTCCGAATACGCGACGCACGATCTTGGCGCCATTGACGTTGAGGTCATGGGCCCAGGCCGGACGCGCTTCACACACGTTGAGGTCACAGACTCCGGCACAGTGGACAATGTGCGTCGGCTTGAAGTTGTCTCGAAGATGCTCGAGTGAGGTCTCGTCGGTGATGGTCAGAGCCGATACGCCCTCAGTGAAAGAGAGGGTTGTCTTGGGTGGACACACGGCATGGAGGCGTGGCTGGGGTAGATGCTGCTGGAGCGTCTGGTAGATCGGCCATCCGTGAATGGAGGTCATGCCGGTCAGGAGGATGCGCCAGTCTGAGGGAAGCAGGATCTTCGGTTTTCCTGTGTAGTGTGTCGCAGAGTACATGGGCAGTCCCTAATACAGCTCCAGTTTGACGAGACGCCCATCCACACCGCCGCTGGCCAGGGGGCGCTTCCAAGTGGTGCGGAGGCCGATGTGCTTGATCAAGTCTCGGTCCCCAAAATAGAGATAGGCCGTCGACCCGGTACAGCGCTGTTTGAGGAAATCGCCCAGGTCTTTGCAGAACAGATCCAGACCCTCGCGCTTCTGCATCCGCAGGCCGTGCGGCGGATTGGCCACAATGGTCCGGTTTTCTAGCGACTTGATGTCTCGGAAGTCGATCTGTTTGAGGTCGACCTCCGACCCATAGGGCAACTGTGCCAAATTGACCCGGGCGGCGTCGATGGCCTGCGCCGAGATGTCACTGCCCGCGATGAGGCCGGCGGGGAGGGGCCGAAGGGCGGCGTCCGCCTCGCGCTTCACCACGTTCCAGATCTGGGCGTCAAAATCGGGCAGCGCCTCAAAGCCAAAGTGACGTCGTAAGAAACCGGCCGGGATCTGGCAGTAGCGCATGAGGGCTTCGCACAATAAAGTCCCGGAGCCACACATGGGATCGACCCAAGGACGCTCGCCCGCCCATTCGCTGAGATCGGTGATGGCGGCCGCCACCGTCTCCTGAATGGGGGCCTTGTGCGTCTCGATCCGGTATCCCCGCTTGTGCAAGGAACCGCCGGACACTTCCAGCCCGATGGTGGCGCGGTCCTTGGTGATGTGCAGGTTGAGCCAGACATCGGGCTGCTTGGTGTCGATATTGGGGCGTCGACCGAACTGCTCCTTAAAGGAATCGATAATCGCATCCTTGACGCAGAGCGCGGCGTACTTGGAGTGGCGGATGGTTGAATTCGACACATTGGACACGATGGCGAAGGTTTCATCCAGCCGCAGCAACTCCGTCCAGCCGATCTCCTTGGCCCGTCGGTAGAGGTATTTGGTGGAGTGACAGTCGAAAAAGCTCAGGGGCGCAACGATCTTCTGGATGAAGCGGGATCGATACGTAATCCGATAGAGCGTGGCCCTATCGGCGTGGAAGAAAAAGCCGCGGTAGCCCATGTGGACATCGGTCGCTCCGAGTGTAGACAGCTCCCCAGCGGACATCGTCTCCAATCCCTCGGCCACTTGGGCAAAGTAGCGCGAGGTCTGCTGGTAGGTGTAGGGTGAATCCACGCGCTGATTGGCAGCCTTTGGCCCTTTGCGCGGCGTGCTCACGTTGTTAGAAGACCCCACCATCGTCACCCGATTCTTGCTGCTTGGAACTAAGAGCACCTACACAAAATGACTCTGCATTCAAACGGCTTATTCTGCGTCTGGACGGCGTCAGGCTCCATCGACCGTCGTCGGACGGCCTGCTTCGCCTTCCTTGCCAGTCGCAGAAACGCTCGTTTTCGGTGCTACGATTCATTTTGATAGGCACTCTAAATAGTTTTGTCGGCCAGAGCCCTGCCTCTGCAAAGGGATGAGTATGCGGTATTTGAGGCGAGAATTCAAGAGGGGCTTAGCGTCGATCTATGGCAAGCGGCTCACGCAGAGCGGCATTCCGCGCATGGCCGGCGACGAAAGCGCCCAACGCATCTTGGCGCGGCTGCAGCGGACATCAGAGCCCTTTGGAACGACAATTAGACTCCAGGGGGGCGAGGGGTTGGCGGTGGTCGAGGATTCGGCGTGGGTGACTTAGGCACTCTAACAAAACCCTGCTGGCTTTGGCCGGCTGCAGCGGCCCTCTGCGGCGTTGGCCTCCATCGACGATGCTCACATCGCCT
>JADFHU010000241.1 GCA_022567055.1 Planctomycetota bacterium | reverse complement strand
CCCGAGGACGCCTCTACACGATGGGGAACGAGGACAACACCGAGACCGTCTATTGCCTAGACGCAGTGACCGGCAAGAAACTGTGGACGCATTCGTACGCCTGCGCCCTGGACGACAGGTTCTTTGCGGGGGGACCGACGTCGACGCCTACCGTCGATGCCGGGTCTGTGTACACGTTGAGCCGACAAGGAGACCTGATCTGTTTCGAAGCGGCCTCGGGCGAGGTGCTCTGGTCCAAGAACATTCAGACCGAGACGGGAGTCAGAATCCCCGGCTGGGGTTTTGCGGGTTCGCCCCTGGTTCACGAGAACCTGCTGCTGCTGAATGTGGGCGAGGCCGGCACGGCCGTCGAGAAAACGACCGGCAAGCTGATTTGGACCTCGGCCGACCGTGACGCCGGCTATGCGACACCCGTTCCCGTGCGACAGGACGGACGGTGGTCGGCCGTCATCGCCTCGGGCAAGGCGTATCTGGCGGTGGACATCGAGACCGGCAGGCAACTGTGGCGGCACCCTTGGTTGACCCGCTTTGGCTGCAATGCCGCAGACCCGATCGTGGACGACGGTTACGTGTTTCTCTCATCCGGCTATAACCGGGGCGCGGCCCTGCTAAAGATGGCCGGTGGTCCGCCATCGGTTGTTTGGGCCCACAAGGATTTGCGGAATCAGCTCAACTCCAGCGTGCTGATTGACGGCTTTCTGTATGGCATCGACGGCAATGCCGGCTCGAAGACCCGTCTGAAATGTTTGGAGTGGCTGACGGGTGAGGTGAGGTGGACGCAAGATGGAATCGGTTGCGGATCATTGATGGCGGCCGACGGCAAGTTGATTGTTCTAAGCGAGCAGGGCGAATTGATCATCGCCCGGGCCTCGCCGCAAGGCTTCGTGGCTTCGGCCCGTGCCCAGGTCGTGAGCGGCAGGTGTTGGACCGTGCCGGTTCTCGCTCAGGGCAGGATCTATTGCCGCTCTGCCGACGGAGAACTGGTGTGTATCGACGTTCGTTCGCCGAATTGAAACTGAGAAATACACACGGAAACGACTAGAGGACCGCGATGAGTCTGAATCGAAGAGAGTTCATCAAGACGGCGACGGCCGCCGGCATCCTTTCGGGCGCCGCGCCGCTGATTCGAGCCGCGTCGAAGCACAAGAAGTACCGGACCGCGCTGATCGGATCGGGCTGGTGGGGCATGAATATTCTCCGCGAGGCGATTGCCGCCGGAGCCACCCAAGTGGTTGCGCTATGCGACGTGCATCAGGACCCACTCGACACGTCGGCTGAAGAGGTCCAAGACCTGTGCGGCGACACGCCCAAGAAATACACGGACTTCCGGGAATTGCTCGACAGAGAGCAAATCGAGATCGCGATCGTGGCCACTCCGGACCACTGGCACGCGCTGAATGCCATTGCCGCCGTCAAGTCGGGAGTGCACGTGTTTCTCGAAAAACCGACCGGCCATACCATCCAGGAAAGCCGCGCCGTCGTCCAAGCGGCCCGCGACGCCGGCCGAGTGGTTCAGGTGGGGCTGCATCGGCGGATCGGTCCCCATTACGTCTCGGGGATGAAGTTTCTTAAAGAGGGGGGCGCCGGTCAGATCGGCATGGTGCGGATGTTCGTCCACGGGCGCGGCGGAGCCGAACTGCCGACGCCCAACAGCGAGCCGCCGGAAGGCATGGACTGGGAGATGTATTGCGGTCCGGCTCCCTTGCGGCCTTTCAACCGCAAGATTCATCCGGGCGGATTCCGAAACTTTCTTGACTTCGCCAACGGTACCTTGGGTGACTGGGGTGTCCACTGGCTGGACCAGGTTCTGTGGTGGACCGACGAAAAGTATCCTCGGCGGGTTTACTCGACCGGCGGCCGGCCCATTCGCGGCGCGCCCGTGCTTTCCACGACAGGGCAGACGTCTGATGCTCCCGATTCGCAGGTGGCCGTTTACGAGTTTGAATCGTTCACGGCCATCTGGGAACACCGAAGGTTCGCGAACAACGAAGCCGAGAAGCACCGCATCGGCTGCTATTTTTACGGCACGAAGGGGACGTTTCACATGGGCTGGCGAGACGGTTGGACGTTCTATCCCGCGAATTCCAAGAGCAAAACGCTGCATGAAGACGCCCAGTTGCAACAGCCCGGCGGACACAGCATCCGGGCGTTGTGGGCCGATTTTCTGCGGAGCATTGAAACGGGGCAACGCCCGGTTTGCGACGTGGAAATCGGCCACCTCTCGACGAATCTCAGTTTGCTCGGCATGCTGTCGTACAAACTGGGTCGCAGCATCAAGTGGGACGGCGAGAAGGAAACGATCGACGGCGACGACGAGGCAAACAAGTTGCTGCGGCGCGATTTCCGAGCGCCGTGGGTGTATCCGCAAGTCTGATCTGATCGGATCGAGAGCGTCTAACACGGTCGCCTCTGTGCGTCGGCACGCAAAAATGAGGCCGGGTGGCATCCTGCTGCCGCAGCCATTGGTCGAAGACATGCGGAAGTGTCTTGGGAAAGAGGAAACTGTTGACCTCTACTCTTGAATCCTCGTATCTTAGCTGCTATAACGACCTGCAAATACTGAATTCACCCCACATCACTCGTGGAAAGGATATCGCCATGATCCTCCGTACCAAGCGATACAGACAAGTCACGTTGGTGTTCCTCGTCAATCTCCTTGTCCTGGGTAGTGGAGCATATGCACTTGAGTCACCGCAAGGACTCAAGGAACGTCTCCAAGACGAACACGCCTCCGGTGCAGATCTTTGGATCTACAACGACATCGCCCAGGCGCGTGAAGAGGCGAGAAGACAAAACAAGCCCATGTTCGTCACGTTTCGCTGCGTCCCCTGCAAGGCCTGCTCCGGGTTTGATGCCGAGGTTGCTAAGGACAATCTACGGATTCGGCGGCTGGCGACCGAAAAGTTCGTAGCGATTCGTCAAGTGGAGATGAAGGGTGTCGATCTGACCCAGTTCCAGTTTGACTATGACCTCAATTGGGCCGCTATGTTCATCAATGCCGATGGCACCGTCTATGCTCGCTACGGCACGCAGAGCGCGGCCGGACCCGACGCCTACAATTCTATCGAAGGCCTCGAAAAAACGATGCAACGGGTACTAAAGCTGCATGCCGGCTATCCGTACAATGCACCGTACTTGGAAGGTAAACGGGGTGAGTCCAAGCCCTATCGCACGGCGCTCGAAATGCCGGGGCTGGACAATAAAGAGAAGTTAGTCGGCCCCACGAGCCGCCAGAATTGCATTCACTGCCACAACGTCCACGACGCCATGCACCGGCAGGCGCAGAGGACGGATTCTTATACACAAGCCATGCTCTGGAAATATCCTCTGCCGGAGAACATCGGGTTGATCATCGATGCAAATGACGGCACCCGCATCGCATCCCTTGCACCGGGAACACCCGCTGCCGCATCCGTCTTGAAACCGGGCGAAAATATACTGTTCGTCAACGGCCAGGTCATCTCCTCCATTGCCGATATCCAGTGGGTATTGCACAACCTTCCCAACACGGCCACGAGTGTCGAAGTCACAACGGGACGAAGCCGGGGGGTCACGCTGGCACTTCCCGCCGACTGGAAGAGAACTGACATTTCCTGGCGTGGTTCTATGTGGTCGTTAAGCCCGCGGCTACGCGTCTGGGCACCCGCGCTGACAGAAGAACAAAAAAGAGAACGGGAACTTCCCTTGGAAAAAGGCGCCTATCTGGTTCGCTGGATCAACAGGAACTTAGATGCCGGTCGTGCCGCCCATGACGCAGGACTGCGGCAAGAAGATGTGATTGTCGCCGTGGCCGGTGAAGCACTGAACATGACTTGGGCACAATTGAGCGTCCACATCAAACTGAACTACAGCGTCGGCGATGAACTTCCGCTCACCATTCTGCGCGATGGAAAAAGACAGTTAATCAATATTAAGTTGGTCGAGTGATGCCATGATGAAAACGATCCGATTCTCAACGTTCATGCCGGCGATTGTGTGTGCGATCGTTTTCGGCACCGTCACTCACGCGGCCGAAGATTGGACGCAGTTTAAAGGTGACGCGCTGCGATCCGGAAACGCGCCGGAGGTTTCGTTGCAGACTCCGGTCGGACTGGTTGCCGCGATCCCGTTGACGGATGGCATCTTCACGTCCCCGGTTATCAGCGGCGGTAAAGTGTTCGTGATCGATGGATCGGGTGTCGTCTTTGCCATCGACACGGCAACACTGGAGGTTGTTTGGAGGTTTGTGACGCGTGGAGGTCCAGGCAACTGCAACAACGTGGCGTCGCCGGCCGTCGCGGGGGACACCTTGCACGTGGCTACGATGGCCGGTTACTACTACGTGCTCGACTGTGAAAGTGGAGCCTTGGTCAAGGAGATTGATTGCCGGGAGCCGATATTTTCGGCGCCTGCCGTCGGGCCAGATCGGGTTTACTTCGCAACGCTCGGTGCGCGGGTGTACGCGATCGAACACGATGGCCGGCTCGCCTGGATCTGGGATTTCGTGCAAGAGGTCATCGGATTTGCAGGCAATCGCTGGAGCGGCGCAGATTGGCTGGCGTTCCGCGGCGATCGCGTGACGTGGCGCGACCACTTCGTGTGCTCGCGAGACATTTGTCTCATCGGCAAAACGGTTGTCATGCCCGCCGGAGGACGAACGGTTTTCGTGGAAGATGCCGGGGACGGTCCGCGGCTGCGGGCCGTCGGGGAGATCCCCAGTTATGCGGGCAAGGAGTTTCCCGCCACCTTCGGCCAGAGCGCCGACGAAGCGGGCAACGTCTATGTCCAGTGGCACCGCCGTGACAACGCCGGCCGCGTCGAAATGATGCGGCTGCAAGGGGGCGAGGTTCAAACGGAATTCGTCAAAGGGACCGAGACGTCGATCCGCCTGCGCGGCGCGCTGAGTTTTTCCTCGGTCAGCGTCCGTGGCCACGACGTTTACCGCGTTCGCCCGGAGCAAGGCGTCGGCCTCTGCCGACACACTGCCGGTCAGATGAAGCCCGAGGTTCTCTGCGGGGCGGCGTCCATATGCGCACCGGTTTTGACGCGCGACCACGTCGTTTATGGCGGACTCGACGGAAAGTTGTATATCGTGCCCATGGCCGGCGGTGAGACACTGTCGCTGGAAACCGCTTTTGGCGCTCCGATCACGGCTCCCGTGGCGGTCGCCGAGGGGCGCATCTACGTCTCCTGTGAGGACGGCTATCTGTATGTCTTCGGTCCTGGTGGCGAAGCACCCTTGCCGGATAAGGATCTGCAGCTCTGGAAGATCCGCAGTCCCATGACCGGGCCCTTAGCCGATGAAAAATTCGACTGGTACACGAATTACGGCGACTTCAGTGGCACCAATGCCAACGACCAGGGATTGCAGCCGCCGTTGAGGATGCGCTGGGCGCGGCGACTGGAAGGGACGGTCAAGCACCTGCCGGTCTGCGGCGGCGGTAGGCTCTATACGCATACGGCCGAGGGCCAGATCATTGCGGCCGAACAGGACACGGGTCGGCTGCTGTGGAGACGTTACTGGCCGAACGTTTATTTGTCGTTCACATCACCGCTTTACATCTCAGGAAAGCTGCTCGTGCCGCAGGCGGGTATCGAGCGGTCTCTGATGCGTTGCCTGGATGCCGCCACTGGCAAGCTGGTATGGGAGACCCCGTTTACGGGCTCGCCCAGTTGGAGCCGTCAGTTTCCGCCTGTCGTGCATGGCAAGGTTGCCATCTACGCCTCCGGCTCTGGAGAATACGCCGCTCAGGGAACAGAAAAGGCCTTCACGTTCGGCGGCAAGCCGGTCGAGCGGAATGGGCGCGAGGTGATGAGCTGGATCTATTCAAACGACAATCCTTTCTATCCCAAAGACAACCACCCGCGACTCTGGGCATGGGACCTGGACACGGGCACATTGCTTTGGGAGAAGGATTTTTCCCAGTACGGTCGCGGCGGCAACGACTGTGGCATCTGCCTGCTCGATGGCAAGCTCTACTATTCGACTTTTTTCGGCTACGCCAGAAGCCTACGCAAGAGCCGAGGATTGCCGGTAGACAACAACGGCCTAACTGCCTGTCTCGACCCGAACACGGGCAAGGTCGTGTGGCTCACCACCGACTACTACGTGACCTCGAAGTGTACGCTCAGTGCCCGCGACGGTCGCCTTTACATCGGCGGTTACAATCGAGCGAAGGAGGGCACAGACGAGCGCTTTGTGTGGTGCCTGAATGCGAAAGACGGTTCCTTGATTTGGCAATCGGATGCCGTCACCTCGGCATTAAATGTGGTTACCGTGGGCGAGCGATTCATTTTCTCGAATGCGCTGCGCGGTAAAGGAAACCTGTTCGACCGGCAGACCGGCAAGGTACTCAGCAGCATCGGACACAATTACGCATGTTGCCGCTTCACACTCTCGGAGCCCTTCGTTCTCGGTGCGAATATGGACATGATCGATCTTTCCGACGATGGCAAGCTGGTCTCGACGGGTCCTGCGATCGATTCGCGCGAGTGCCTGGGCGCCGTCGTATCAAATGGCCGCATCTTCTACACCTCGCAGGCCAGCGGATTCGTGGTGTCGCAAACCTACGGTCCGCTCTCACAGACCCTACCCGCAGTGTGGGAGAGACCCTAGGCTCTGCCCTATCTCTTTTTCCAGGCAGTCACACGGATACTCTCAATGCCCTTTCCTCTGGCCATCCCTATCAATCTCCCGATGGTTCTCTCGGGCACATCCTTCACGACATGAAGTTCCAAGACAAACTTGCTGGGTTGGTCAATGGCCTGCAAGCGCTCCTGGATCTGTTCCAGTGAGGTGGGCCTTTCTTTGTAATAGATCTTTGCGCCTCCCTCCGTAGCTTCGATGAACAGATGAATCACCGAGCTTTGATCTCGTTCCGCCCGCTTTTCACGCCTGATGTGCTCCACCTTGATTCTCTTGATGCCCGCGTCTCTCGCAGTCTCCGTAATGTGATGGATCAGTTCCTCAGATATCGCGCCCCGAACGTGAACATGCAGAAGTCGATCATCCTTCAGGTCGTGCAAGATCTCGTGGAGTTGTTCCTTCGATACCCGTTTCTCCTTGAAGAATATCTGAGGATCGCCTGTTTCCGTGGCCCGCACGGTGATGTGTGCCGCCCTGATTTCCTGATCCGGTCGCTCGGACTTCTGCTTGGCCTGACGTCGTTCCCCACCGGCCATCTGCTCTGCCAGGTTTCCCACAGCAGCGCCTTTCTCGGCATGGCCGAATTCTCGCCACAGCCTGGAGGCCAGCATCAAGACCTCGGCCAGATTCCCGCGACTGGGCGCCCGTTCCCGGATGCGCTGTGCCTCCTCATCCCTGCGTCCTTCGAGCATGACTTCGCGCGAACGAATGGCCCGCGCGAGCAGTTCGGCCGCATCGCCCCGTTTGGCTTCTTTGAGTGCGGGTTTTGCCATTCTCATCACTTCAAGCTGGTGCAAGACGACTTCTCGCTCGGTCTTGGGGCGCTCTCCTTTGGCCTGCCGCTCGCCACCTTCTCCCTCTCTTCGAACGACCCTTCTGACCTCTCTCTGTGGACCTCGGTTTTCCTGCAATTGTTCTCTCAAACGCGCAACTTCCCCGCGAAGCTCTGCGACTTGATCCTGTAGTCGTTCTAAACGAGCCCACAGCGAGTCTGTCCCTCGTCGGGCAAGGCCCCCCTCAGACCGGCCCCGTGTGCCACGCGGCCTTTCAGCTTCCAATTCTCTGACCCATTTGTGTTCTGCCTCTGTCACATACGCGACGGCCACCGTCTGACCCTCCCGTAGCCTTCGGCCTCGTGCCACCCGCTCTTCCTGCCGCTGCGACAGGA
>JADFHU010000240.1 GCA_022567055.1 Planctomycetota bacterium | reverse complement strand
TTGGGGGCGAGTTGGCCGGACTCCGACATTTCGCCCCCAAGGCCAAGCGTGCGATCTACCTCTTCATGGCGGGTGCCCCCAGTCAGATCGAGACCTTCGACTACAAGCCGAAGCTGAACGAGATGTTCGACAAGGATCTACCCGAGTCGATCCGCCAAGGCCAGCGCTTAACGACTATGACATCGGGACAGAAGCGCTTTCCCCTGGTCGGCTCCAAGTTCGGATTTAAACAGTACGGCCACAGTGGCGCCTGGGTGAGCGAGCTGCTGCCCCATACGGCCCGCATGGTGGATGATCTGGCCATCGTGAGGACGGTCTACACCGAGGCGATCAATCATGACCCGGCCATTACCTATATCTGCACCGGCCATCAACTCCCGGGGCGGGCGAGCCTGGGGGCCTGGTTGAGCTATGGTCTCGGGTCCCTAAACAGCGACCTGCCGAGCTTCGTGGTCATGACCCCGACCTGGACCGGCAGAAAGGAGGCACAGGCCCTCTACAATCGTCTCTGGGGGTCCGGGTTCCTGGCGAGCAAGCACCAGGGGGTGGCGCTGCGAAGCCAGGGCGATCCGGTACTCTACCTATCGAATCCTCCGGGCGTCACGCCCATGACCCGCCGGCGGATGCTGGACCGTCTGGCTCGCTTCAATCGCCGCACGCTGGACAGCATCGGCGATCCCGACACGCAGGCGCGCATCGATCAGTGTGAGATGGCCTTCCGCATGCAATCCTCCGTACCGGAACTGACCGATGTGTCGGGCGAGTCGAAAGCGACCCTAAAGATGTATGGACCCGATGTCACGAAGCCGGGGACCTACGCGGCCTGTTGTCTGCTGGCGCGACGCATGGCGGAGCGTGACGTACGCTTCGTACAGATCTTTCACCGGGGCTGGGATCAACACGGCAATCTCCCCGGTGATCTGCCCGACCAGTGTCGCGACATCGATCAACCGAGTTGGGCCCTCATCCAGGACCTGAAGCAGCGGGGTCTACTGGACGATACAGTGGTGATCTGGGGCGGAGAATTCGGTCGCACCGCCTACTGCCAGGGCAAGCTGACGAAGGAAAACTACGGTCGTGACCACCACCCGCGCTGTTTCTCGATCTGGATGGCCGGGGGCGGCATCAAACCGGGTGTTGTCTATGGCGAGACCGACGAGCTCAGCTACAACATTGTCAAAGACCCTGTCCACATCCATGACCTCAACGCCACGATTCTGCACTGTCTCGGCATCGATCACAAGCGACTCCAGTATAAGTTTCAGGGCTTGGATATGCGCTTGACCGGCGTGCTGGAACAATCACCGATTCAGAGCATTCTGCTTTAAAAACAGCGATCAGTAATCAGTCTTTGCCCGGCACCGATTACTGATTACTGATCACTGTTTCTGTCACCTCGGCTTGAACCGGTACCCCCCTTTATGTTACAATGCGCTTCGTTCAAAACGACGCATTGGAGTACTTGCCATGCAACGATTGAATTGGAGACAGGGCCGATGACAATACTGGGCATCGATTTTTTTTTCGAGGTCTCGACTGCGTGTATCGTCAAGGAGGGACAGTTGATGGTGGCGCACAGCGAGGATCCCTCGGAGGCGTCACAACACGCCTCTACGCTCCCGCTGTCTGCGATCGACCGGTGCCTGGAGACGGCGGAACTCACTCTCTCGGATTTGGAGGGTATTGCGGTCTCGATCGAGGCAACCCGAGACTGGCTTGCGGAGTCGCTCTACGATGTGGCGCGTCTCGACAATGCCCTGCCGGTCCTCAAACCTAAGTCGTGGCGTACTTATTTCAAACAACGTGACTTATGGATGTGGATCAGGGATCACTGGCCCAGCGGGGGACAGAGACCGGAGGTCTATTTCGTTCCCCACCATCTCTCCCATGCCGGTGCGGCCTTTCTCGCCTCCCCCTTCGATCGGGCCGCCATCCTAACGCTGGAGGGATCCAGAGAATGGTCGACCTCCTTTTTGGGACAGGGCGAGGGCAAGTCTCTGACTCAGCATCACGAAAGTCACTTTCCGATGTCACTCGGCGCCTTTTTTGAAACGGCCACGGAGTTCTGCGGTCTGCGGCCCGACGAGGACGAAGCAAAGACGATGGGCTTGGCCGCGCTGGGCGATCCCGATCGTTTTTACGACCCCGTGGCGAGCCTGGTGACGATCGACAAGCGGGGAGGGATACAGATTGATCTCTCGTACTTCAACTTCCAACGGTGGGTCTGTCGCCGCAGCAGCGCCCGGTTCATATCGACCTTCGGTCCTCCCCGGGCCTTTGATGGTGAATTCGAAGCCCGCCACATCGATTTGGCGGCAGCGTTCCAACGTGTCTTGGAGGAGCGAACGCTGCAACTCTGTACGATTCTGAGGGAGCGAACGCAATTACAACACCTGGTATTCGCCGGTGGGGTGTCACGCAATAGCGCTCTCAGTCATCGAATGTCTCAGGAGATGGACTTCGACGAACTCTTCGTGATGCCGGCGACGGGCAAGACCGGGCCTGCCATCGAGGCGGCCTTCCATGTCTATCACCGGATCATGGAGCCCAAACGCTCGGCGGTCCCAAGCGATCTGCTGATTTCCGGAGAGGGTGTGAGCCTGGATGTGGAAAAAGTGATCCCTCTACAGATGCTGCCGACGATTCCGGACGGGCACCTCGCATCCTCTCAAGCCCCGGCGCCCAAGAAACGCCACCGGCTCATTTGGCACGAAGGGAAGATAACGTGCGTTTCGGGCGTGGGTGGAGAGGAGCTTTCTAGGGGGACAGAAGGAAACGGTTTCGGTGCGTTGGAAGGCATCCGGCCCCATGACGTTCAACTGTTCATCCCCACGGCCAGCGGACCCGACAGGCGGCGAATCATTGACTATCTCGAGGATCGATCGCTTGTCCTGGTGATCACGGATGTCATGCCCGAAGAGATGACCCTGCCACCGGCGCTCGCCGAGATGGCAGTCGACCCACTCCTGCAAACTCACCTGCAGAGGGGCCTAAGGACGGGCCAATATGTCTCCGCTCTACGCGCTCCAGGGTTCATGGAGAAATTGGGTAGCCTGTTTGGTGTCCCAGGGGCACTCAAGCATTCCCTCTATGGGTCTGGAGAAGCCACCGCCGCATCTCCCATCAACGCCATTCGCTGCTTCTTCTCTCAGGGTATTGATTCTCTACTGATCGGCAACTTCGTCATCGAAGATAGACGTATGTAGTCCAGCTTGCCGGCGCCTAAGCGAGAGCGATGGTATCGTGGGCGCGGTGATAGGATTTGAGGAGGTACTCCTTGCCGGGCCCGCCGAGATGCTCCCAGGGAAGAATTTCTTCGGGCTCGAAGGTGCGGGCGGCCATCTCTTCGACGTCGAGGCCATGGTCGGCAAAGGCCTGCTTCCAGATGTCTAAGTCGAAAGATTCATCCCATGAATCGAAACGTGCCCCCGCCCGCCAGGCCGACTCGATGACATCGGCCATGCGGCGGTCACCCCGACCCACGGCGGACTCCACGATCGACTCGCCGATGTTGTGAAACTTGAAGGTCAACGCCCGACCGGGATACTTGTCCTTCTGATCGAAGACGATCCGCCTGATGTTTTCAAAGTACTCACGTCGCTCCTGGCCAAACCAACTGAAGGGCGTGTGGGCCTTGGGAACCAGCCAACTGACGGCCGCGTTGATCTCGGCCGGCTTGCCCCGCACCCGCTTGCCCAACTGGGAGAGTTCGTGGGCCAGATCGACCATCTGTCTGATCTCCTCCTCGGTCTCTCCGGGTATGCCGGCGATGAAGTAGAGTTTGACGCGTTGCCAGCCCGCTTCGTATGCGGCCTCTACCGCGGCAAAGAGATCTTCGTCGCTCAGGGGCTTTTGGATGATCTTGCGGAGTCGCTCGCTGGAGGCCTCGACGGCCATGGTCAGGCCACCCTTGCGCACCGAGGTGATCAGCTTGGGCAGGAGGCGCAGTTGCCTGTCTACGCGTAGACTCGGTACCGAGAGTCCCACGTATTTGGGTTCAAAGTGTTCCTTGAGGCGAGTCACCAGCTCCTCCAGATGGGGATACTCCGCGCTGGAGAGGCTGAGCAACGTCACGGTATCAAATCCGGTGGCCTCATAGCTGGCCTTGGCCAACTCGACAATCTTGTCCACGCTACGGATGCGGATCGGCCGCTTCAGGAAACTCACCTGACAGAAGCGGCAGCGCCAGGGACAGCCACGCATGATCTCGACGGCCACCCGTTCATGGACGGCCTCGATGTTGGGAACGATCGGTGCCGGGATCGGCGCATTCTCGAAATCGGCCACGGCAGCATTGCTGCGCCGGACGTCAACGCCCTCCTCTGTTGATTCCACGGAACGGATGTGAAGGCCGTCGTACTCAAATTCGACGAACTTGGGGCAATAGGCCCACTCAAACTTGCGGACGGCCTCCAACAGCAACGCGTCCCGGGACGTGCCGTTCCGCTTGCCCTCCCGCAGGAGTTCGATCAGCTCGAGGACCGCGTCTTCGCCGTCGCCCAGGACGAAGAGATCGATAAACGGCGCGATGGGTTCGCAGGAGTTTGCCATGCCCCCCCCGGCAAAGACCAGGGGATCGGACTCGGTACGATCCTCGCTCCGCAGCGCCAGCCCGGCCAGATCGAGAACGGTGAGGGCATTGGTGAAGCAGAGTTCTGAGGCCAGACTGAAACCCAGCAGGTCGAAGTCACGCACGGCCACCTTGGATTCCAGCGTATAGAGCGGTAGTCGACTCTCCCGCATCACCTTCTCGGCGTCTATCCAGGGCGGGAAGACCCGTTCCGCCGCCACACCGTCCAGACTGTTAAGCACATGGTAGATGATGGGCAAGCCCGAATTGGACATGCCCACCTCATAGGCATCCGGGAAGCAGAGCACGACCCTGTAGTCACAGGTCGCCAGGTCTTTCTTGATTTGATTGACTTCTCCGCCGATGTAGCGGCCCGGTTTGCGGACATGATCGAGAAACTCGCGCTCGATACGATTCTCCAGGGTTTTCAGGGGTTTGTTACTCATGAACGCATTATACCGGATAATCGCAATTGTCAACGCCCGATGTCAGTAATCACTGATCACTGATTACTGCCTCTACTTCACCGGTGAGATCGTGATCGTGTGACGAACCGGCGTAAAGGCCTCGCGGATCGCCGTAACCAGCGGCGCCCGTGTCTTCTCCGTCAGGGCCGCGGTGGTCTCCATGTCGGCCTTTCCCTCGGGTCCGTGGAAGAGCGTCTTGATCTGGCGGGTCTCGTAGGCCTGCTTGGCCGCCACCGCCTCGTCCACTCGTTTGAAGGCCTCACTGAAGGGGTTGACGACATAGTCGGCGGCGAGATTGACGCCCTTAGCCAGGACCTCGGCGCTGTAGATCTTCTTGGTGGGACCCCACTGAATTTCATAGAGGCCGGCGGCCAGATTCTTGATGACCAGTGTGAAGCGATTCAGTCCTTCGTTGAAGGGGACCAGCGACATGCCGGAGCGGATACTGTTGTCGTCATCGACGGGACCGCTGGCGCAGAAGGGGTAGATGCTGCTGAGGACCTCGATACGATTGCCCTCCTGGGCGATCAACTTGTGACCGTGCGAAACCTCTATCTGCCCGCTGCCCAGATCCAAGGCGATCGTACCGATGTGCCCATCCAATCCCATGGCCGTGAGAAAGGCGTAGGCCATGACGAGGTGGCCGGCCCAGCCGGGGTGGACTCCGTCCCTGCCGCTGATCATGTAATCGGGTCCGAACAGCCTCTGGGCGTAGTATCCCTGCTTGAGCATGGGCAGGAAGCAGTCGGCGAACGCCACCTGTTCCTCTTGGGCCAAGAGGACATCGATGTTACGCAGTTCGAGCAGGCCCAGATTGAGATCTTGAACCGTCCCCTGGGCGGCCTTGACCCAACTGGGCATCTTGCCGACTGTGCCGGCAGAGCCTTGAATGACACGCACCCCTTGCTCTTTAAAGGCCCGGATAGTCGCTCTGGCACTGTCTCGGTAGGTGTTGCCGATCTCTTCGGTATAGCTGCGATACCGGTGGTCATTCATCCCATAGCAGGTCGTTGCCAGGGTGGGTTTGAAACGAAGCACGTCGTTGGTCATGCGTCGATGGAATCCTGGGGCGCGTTCACCACTCCAGCCGTATTGCCGGACGGTGATCTCGAGGTAAGTGGTCATTTTCCTGCCGACTAAGTTCCCAATGGTCTCTCAGCGAGAGACTATTTCATCAGATGTTTACGGTAGGTACGCAGCCTATTGGGACTAGTGGGCTCTGAATAGTTCGTTTTGAAAAAGCAGTTGAGGCCGGATCAGGGAGCGTTGGCCATTTTGAGCTCGGCCAATTCCTTTTCGAATATCGAACAGCCTTGCTCAATCCACTGTTCAACTTCCCTCAGTAAAGTATCCAGAGTAAACTTTGTGAAACGAGTGCGTAGTGACATGAGGACCGTCATGATGATACTGCGACGTTTGGCGCCTGCATCTGATTTGCTTGTCCGGCCGCCCTTACGGATTTCCGCTTCGCACCGGACATTTCGCTCACTACGGTTGTTGGTGGGCTCAACCTGAGGATGTTCAACGAAGACAAACAGACAATCCACATTGTCGACTAATTCGTTTTGCAGGCGGATGAACGTCGCCTCATGATCAGGTATGGCATTTTCGTCAATCGTTTCGCCGTGGCGAGTACAGAGAGAACGGATTTTCTCTTGCAGATCAAGAACCTTTTGAGCACGGCCAATGCTGAGTCGTCCATCTTTTTGATAACGCACGGCTTCTTGATAAATGGAAAACAATTCGTCGAGGAACGTGGCGTATTGTTTCTCATCCGGATGCTGCAAGGCGAGCTTGATCGCCTTGCGGAGCAGATGTGCCCAACAAAGTTGATGCTGCGTGAATAGTTTCTTGTAAGCACTGTAATCGTCTGTGACACCAATCCCTGCAAAGAGAGGGCCGAGTACCTTTTCGGCCTCGGTTTTCGATCGGCCTACACCACAGCTAAACAGGACATGCAGGGCCGTCGAAAACACCCACGTGTAACAAGATCTTTTGCCAACCTTCCAGCCAGTCTCGTCGATGTAGACGATGAGCGAAAGAGCGATCAATTCTGTGATCGTGTCGTACTGCTCGTCCCAATCAGCAGCCAGCTGACTCAAGAGGGAATCTGCCTGTGATTTCGACAGGTCCAAGCCCAGGAAAAACTGCATGATAGCACGGGCTTTATCAATCGATACACCGATAAAGTAGTGTAGAAAGGCAAGGATCAGTATGATTTCAATGCCGTATTCACTTCGGCTATTACGAAGACCTGACGGCAGGGGCAACTTCTTCGAGTTGGGTACGTCGTAGATAGTGTAGCCGATGTAGATTGCCTTTCCATCCATGATACGCCAGGCAAATTGTTCGCGATGCAAAACGCAATCATCCGGATTGGCGTTCTCCCAGTAGATTTCGTAATTCTCTTTGATCATGTCGCGTTTTGCTGCTCCACTTCGGCGTCCGGTGGATTTCTGGCGGGGTTTCTTCTTTCGTTGATGCTTGTCGAGACTGTAGTTCTCGGTGAACTTGGGCTTCTTGGCTGCCTTTGACTCGGCCTTGCCTTCCAGCAACTCCCTGAGTTGCTCATTCTCGGCTTCGAGTTGTCCGATTCGTTCTTTTTGCCGTGCAATTTTTTCCGCTTGTCGTGTGACCGTCTTGTCACTTTGTTGTGATTTTTTTTTGTAATAGTCTATGAGTATTGTGCCTAACACCATAAACGTCTTATCGGTCATCTAACCACGCGAGCTTGATTATTATAAGACGCTCTTAAAATAATTGGATTTCGACAGCGGAGTGTCAGCAAAATGACCACTTAC
>JADFHU010000239.1 GCA_022567055.1 Planctomycetota bacterium | reverse complement strand
TCTTAAAGCTCCGTCGTCGGCCCGAGAGCGAGCATTTTTGTCGCCTGGCAAAGACGGCGAAGCAGGCGATGCTAGTTTTATCGTCCATGCAGCCGGATGCAGCCAGACGAACAACCCTGTTGCCTTCGTGCAGCCCGTGTTGCGATAGCAGCGTCGAACAGCTAAGAAAAAGGGCCGCTCTCAGATCGAGTTTTCAGACAGAGCCTAACATCATAGTCTCAGCCTTGGATAGATTCAACCCTCGTATGACAACAAGACACCGCATCCTGCTGCGGGGCAAGGCCCTGCTGTCGCATCCTCGTCTGCTACCGGTTCTCGTTGTCTTTTCATTCTTCACCAGCGCGCCGGCCCTGTGGTCGGGCCTTTTCAATGATGACTACTGCCAACAGGTGGAACTTATCGAGAGCCCATCGATACATGACGCATTGAACAAGGTGGGACTGGGTATCTCCAGGCCGGGACACCTGGGCATGCTTCTGAGCGAACATTTCATCGCCGTCGGCCCGGAGAAGAATCGGGAGCCATTCAAGGCCTATGGGGCCCTGCCCTGGTGGACGGGGGAGCACTACCAAGTCTCATTGCTGCGCCCCGTGGCCGCCTTCGCAGCCTGGTTGGATCTAAAGCTCTTCGGCAGTTCGGTCTTCTGGAGGCACTTCCACAGCCTGGTCTGGTTGGCCTTGGTCGTCTACGGTGTCGGCACGCTGTTTCGCCACTGGGTCGACCCCCCTTGGGTGGCCGGACTGGCGATCCTGCTCTTCGCACTGGATGACAACCACTACTTTCCGGCCATGTGGATCGCCAATCGCAATCAACTGATCTCCCTGGTTTTCGCCATCGGCTGCCTGCTGGCTCACCACCGCTGGCGGGTCCATTCCTCTTGGAGCTCCGGCCTGCTCTCCTGGGTGTTTCTGCTCGCTTCGCTCCTGTCGGCAGAGGCCGGCATCGCCACCTTTGCCTATCTGTCGGCCTACGCACTGGTCTTGGACCGCAGTCGTTGGGCCCCGCGGCTCTTGAGCCTGCTGCCGGCCTTCTCTCTGATCCTCCTCTGGCGGCTGCTCTACAACGCCGCCGGATATGGCGCGAGCGGGGGTGGTTTTTACTTCGATCCCGGCAACCAGCCCCTGGCCTTTGCCCAGGCCGCCTGGCAGCGAGGCCCCTTCCTGACGGCGGGCCAGTGGTTCTCCTTGCCTCCCGAACTCTTCGCGCTCATTCACGATGAGATACGCTGGCCCTATGCACTGCTCTTGGCAGTCCTCAGTCTGGTCGTTCCCATCCTCTTGTGGCCCCTGCTCGTTAGAAAGCGCTCCGCCCGCTTCTGGTTCGTGGGCATGCATCTGGCCATCGTCCCGGTATGTGCCGCGGTCCCGATGGGACGGAATCTGCTCTTTGGCAGCATGGGAGGGTATGCGCTCATCGCCCTATTCATTGGGCACTGTTTCAGCGCTTCATCAAGATGCGAACCTTTCCTGCGCGTGTCCCCCTGGGCTAAGGCACTATGCGGGCTCCTGATCCTCATTCACCTCCCGGTCGCGGCGCTTGCCAAGCTGAGCGCCCCCTGGACCACCCAGAAGATGGTGCAGCGGATTGACGCCACCACCGACCTGGGCGGACTGGCCGACCTGGCCACCGACGACCAGCGCCCCCTGGTCATCCTCAATGCACCCAATCCCGCCTCCTTCCTCTATGTCCCCTTTAAGCAGGCGCTGCAAGACCGGCCCCTGCCCCGTGACATCCGTCTGCTGGCGCCGGGCTACGGTCCCTTGACGGTGACACGAGAGGATGCGAACACACTCACCCTGCGGGCCCAGGAAGCATCTCTGCTCACCTGTCGTCCTACGACCCGGCTGGGAATGGTCCACCTCTACCGCTACCTCAGTGATTTCCGAGCCCCCCATGAAAGGGTCTCGCCGACCACCCCCATCGTGTTTCCCGAGCTGACTCTTCAGGTCATTGCGATCGATCCCCAGGGGAATCCCATCGAGGTCGCGTGTCGTTTCGTGGAGCCGCTGGAAGAGATGGCCCTCCGTTGGTTGCAATGGGACTGGAAGAACGAGCAGTACATCGCCTTCAACCCTCCGGCCGTCGGGCAGGCCATCACCATTAAAGGTCCCTATTGAGCAGGCAGTGAATCACGGGCGCGGCCGTCAGCCCCACGGACGCGCTGCGATTGCCGTTCATTTTTGAGCACTTCTACGGCCAAATCCGGAATTGTGTTTCACCCCTTCGGCGCTCTTCCGTATAATACGCCGTTTTGAGCTAAGGCTCTCCCTCGGAAGCGCGTACCCATGGCGAGGAAATCTAAAATACAGATCGAACGGGGTGAACAGCTCCTGGAGTTGACCTCTCTCGTGGCCGGCGAACTCTCACTACAGGAGGTCTTGGATCGACTGGCCGAGACGGCGGTTCGCATCGTGGGCGTCAAGGCCTGTTCCATTCGTCTGCTCAGTGAGGAGACGAATGACCTCCACATGCGCAGCACCTACGGGCTCAGCGAGGCCTACCGCAACAAGGGCGTGGTCTCCAAGCATGATCCGGTCATCGAGACCGCCTTGAGGGGTGAGGCCGTGACAATCAACGACATGCGGATCGACAGACGAGTCAAGTACCGAGAGGCCGCCGCCGCAGAGGGACTGGCGGGTCAGCTCACGGTGGCCATGACCTTTCGCAAGGAGGGGATCGGCGTCCTCCGTCTTTACAGCCCCAGGCCTAAGGACTTTGATGACGATGACATCAATTTAGCCCGGGCAGTGGCTTCGCAGTGCGCGGTGGCGATTACCAATGCCAAGCTCTATGGAGAGGCCATTAAGGCCAGCAAAATCACAGAACAGCTCCGTCTGGCCGGTCACCTGCAGCGCAGGATGATCCCCAGCACGCTACCCTCGCTGCCGGGTATGGACATCGCCGCCAACTACATTCCCTGTTTTGATGTCGGGGGAGACTTCTACGACTTTATCCCCTTGGGCGAGGATCGGATCGCCGTCGTCATTGCCGATGTCATTGGCAAGGGAATACCGGCGGCCGTCATGATGAGTTGGCTGCGGGGCGCAGTCCGTGCCTACACCGACACCTTTCAGCAGGCCATGGCCGCCGGCATGGCCGCTTGGCAAGACAGGCCGCACCTCTCCGTCGACGAAGCCTTCGTGCAGCGGGCCGTGCAGGAGTTCAACCGCATGGCTTGCCGCGAGTGTCGTGAGGGAGAATTCATCACGCTGTTCTATGCCATCCTCGACTGTCGCCAAAAAACGATCACCTACTGTAGCTGCGGACACGAGCCCACGCTGCTGATACGCGGGGACCAGGCCTTCGATTTGAGCAAGGGCGGACTGGTGCTGGGTGTGCTCCCCAACACCGACTATGACATCGAGACGCGACCTCTGCAAGATGGAGATTGCCTCATTTTTTATACCGACGGGCTCATCGATGCCGTCAACTTCGAGGGTGACCTCTGGACCAAGAAACTCATGCTCGAAGCGGCCCGCAAGTCACTCCACTGTGATGCGGACTACGTCGCCAGGCACATCCTGCAGTATCGCCGCCGCTTCGTCGGCCTGGCCGAGCAGCTTGACGACACGAGTATCGTCGTGGTCAAGGTGGGACCTAAGGGTGAGAATGATGACTGTTGCGCCGAAGATGAAGAAATGGAATCCTCTTGAGTCCCATGTCACCCCTCATCATTACCATCGACGGACCCGCCGCCAGCGGCAAGAGCACCGTTGCCCAACGCGTGGCCCAGGCACTCAATAGCACCTTCCTCGATACCGGTGCCATGTATCGGGCCGTCACCTTGCTGGCCATGAACACGCAGACGGATCTCTCCGACGAACAGGCCCTGATTCGGCTGGTCGAAGCAAACCAGTTTAACTTTACACCGGCGGGTCAACGGCTGGTGGTCCTCATCAACCGACAGGATGTCACCGAGCAACTACGCAACCCCGAGGTCACCGCCAACATTCGCTACGTGGCGGAGGCCCCCGGTATTCGCATCCTCATGGTCCGCCAACAACGGGCCCTGGCCCTGAAATACCAGCGAGTCGTCACGGAGGGACGCGACCAGGGCACCGTGGCCTTTCCCGATGCCCAGGTCAAGATCTTCTTGACGGCCGACCCGGAGGAACGGGCCAAACGCCGACAGATCGAACTCAAGGCCGCCGGCATTCAGCAAGATCTCGACACGCTGCTGAAGGCCGTCGAGGCACGGGACCTCAGCGACCGGCAACGCACCGTCGGCCCCCTCCAGCCGGCCGACGACGCCGTTCATCTTGACTCCACCAACCTGACACTGGATGAAGTGGTTCAGGCCATTCTGAAGATCGTCGAAAAAAAGATCGGCTAATGCTGTCACGTGACCAGTTGGGGGAGACTTCCGACTGATTAGCCTGTGGTCCTCTTACAGTTTCGAATGCAGAATGACCCATAAATCCTGCTCGGGGTTATCTGTGGTGGTACGAATTGCAAAAGCCTGATTCTCTCGGCAGTAGACTTTCGTCACGGTCTCTGAAGAGAATCTCTTTTGATTCGAGTCTGTTCCGGTGTACTTTAAAGCCACTTCCGAGTCTATTGCCTTACCGGACGGTGGAATGTGATGTGTCAATTCCAGTGTGACGTCTACGTTCGGGATCGCATCACATGTCATTGTTTCAAGCTCATTTTCTTTGCAGCGTCTTACTATAGAAGTGACGAGTTCCGCCGAGGGGTCATCTTCAATCTTCTTTAGCAATCTCTTCAGTTGCTCGTCGCTGAACATCATCAATGATTCGTTTTCCTGCGAAATGAAGTCCCTAAGCAATGACCCGTCTTTGGGCACACGACAGAAATAGGCGGTTGACAAGATCGTCTGCGCCTCGGCGACCCGCCTGCGCCCTGGGGACGGTTCCGGAGAAGCCGTCACGGTTGCTCCCTTTAGGTCGGATTTCAGACGGAGCACTTCGACCTGTATGACGAAGTATACCCATCCAGAATGAAAAAACGGTGCTAATCTTTAATGATCTGGAAGTTTTCAGTTAGCAGCGTGTGTAGATCCTTGCTGTTCTCTTTGATGGAATCAAAGAAGTTGTGACATGCTGATCTAAAATCTGAAAACTTCTCGCGATACTTGTTGTGCAGAACTTTTTTGCGGAAGTATTTCCACAGCCGCTCAATGAGATTGAGGTTGGGACAATAAGGAGGAAGAAAAACGAGCACAATTTTCGTCCCCGTAATAAACTCTCGGACTAATCGAGAACGGTAATACCGGGCATTGTCACAGATGACGTATATTGTTTTGGCCTTGCGATGTTTACGTATCAGTTTCTTCAATAACGTAATTGTCGACTGAGCATTGACGCTTTCACCGAAATCCGTGACGATATTAAGTTGATCGATATTGATGGCGCCATTAATGTTGACGCGCTCGCGACCCGTATTGCTTGCAAGCGTTTTTGTCGTTCCGCGTTTGATCCATCCGTGGGCGGCAACCGAGTTGTGTTGAGGATGAACACCATCCATGAAATAAATCTGATCATCCTTGCCTTTTGTCTGTTTGAGCTTCTCGTACTGCTCAATAAACTCTAGCTGTGTCTCGACATCAGGGTGCTTACCAGGTAATTTCTTGGGCTTTTTATATACATAACCGAGACGCTTTAGGAGATCGGTCATACCCTGGACGGTGTAAGAAATACCATAGGTTTCCTCAACATAAGCGACAATATCTTGGACGCGAGTATATATGTTCTCCTGAAGATGCTTGTCGAGCGACTCCCATTGCTTGGAATCAAGTTTGGGAACGCTGCCTTTATGGCACATCGTCAAAAGAGTCTCAATGCCGCCTTGCTGGTATTTCTGAGCATAAGCCCTTACGGTATCTTGATCCAGCAACAACGCTTCGGCAGTCGCAGCAACCGTCCAACCGGTTCCCAGCAAGACGACTGCCTTTATGCGATCCGCAAGCCGCTTATCCTTGCAGCCTCGGTGGGCTGCCCTAAGACTTGCGATCTCTTTGCGTGTTAACGTGAATCCTTTCATCAATTTATATATCGGCTACTGTCCCATAAAAACATGACTGATTGGCCGACAAATCATTCAGGACGGGTATAAATGGCCACATCGAGAAAGAATCCCTTCAACTCTTGCATCTTCATTATCAAATTCCGACAAAGCTAATAATGTCAATCTGTATTTACCATCAGCCTTTTCTATATAAGGACTTTGCTCTAATTTATCCAAATAGTCCAAAGAGTCTTCATGGGCAGCACGAAATCTAAGAGTATCAATACCACTAGGCGAACTTAAAGTACGAGAGATCAGCTCCTTCAGTAGTTCTCTAAAGATACCTGTTAACATTTACTACCTTTTGAGGGTTTAGGTCAGAACGCGAAGCTCAGGGCACCGAAAAGAGCGGAGCGATTTGAGGGTGCCTCTGGAGCGGTTGGTTCTTTATCCATTTCATTAATTGAGTCACACGATTCGAATGCTATTCTATGACGCTTGGCGGCAAAGGTCACTTCAGAATTTCAGACAACACCCTGATGCAACCTTGCAAAAAAGCCAACCTTCAATTTCTTCTTTACACGATCCAACTAATTTTGCCGCCGGCGGCAAAATTCAACACAATGGACTCGTATTATCTTTAATTATGCGACTTTGCTGGGTTGAGAACGCCCGCGGATCGGCAGCCGAGCGCAGCGGGGTCGAACTGAAGCCGCTTGTTCGGTATCAGGAATTCGTGTGCCAGACACCATAGTCATCCAGCAGGCTGTAGGCATCACTCTTCTCGTCGTCACAGCACAGCCAAGACAATCCGATCTCAAACACCCTCCCGTCGGAAAGACGTTTAACTTTTGCGATGACATCCTCATGCTCATTGGGAGGCCCGAGTGTCTGAAGTTCAAAAGTGTCCGTGTAAGATGGATTCGTCTTCTTTAGCTCTTCGTACTCTTCCTTTGGGATAGTGATTGTTTCCATACTACTATTAGACGCTTCCTGATTTATAAATCTTCTTGTTTTTGTTCTTTTCAACAACAGAACAAATGAAGAGTTGAGTTATGGGAAGAAAACTAAGTGAGAAGCTAACAACATATGAAATGATAAGATTCAAGCAAAGTAGCTAAAAAACCATTTATTATCCTATTTTTTTATTAAATTACCCCGTATTATTTTTATAGGATAAAATATTTGGATAAGCTTAATATATTTTCTTTCTATCCCACCTAAGATGGCCGTGCCCTTAGAACATGCAATAGCGATAAACTCTATGCTCATTAACGACAGACCGATAGCCGAGGTATTTGCTATTGCAAAACTATGCAAAATCCTCTATAAAAAACCAATCTTTGCTGATTTACGCAGCAAACGACAAAAGCACACAGATCCAGAAAATATATGGTCTTTTGCGCATGAAAATTCTTCCTTTGACATTAGTAACTTGCAATCAATCGAAGAAGCGAAGAAGCAAGCCGACGCAGCCGCCAAGACGGCGGACGAGGCGGCGAAGAAGCGCGACGACGCGGCCAAACAGGCAGCCGACGCACAGAAGGCGGCCGCGGACATCGAGAAGAAGGTCGCCGAAGCCAAGAAGAAGGCGGACGAGGCCCGCAAGGCCGCCGAAGCGGCGAAGAAGAGCGCAGAGGAAGAGGCCAAGAAGGCCGAGGAGGCGAAGAAGAAAGTCGACGCCGCAAACAAGGAGGCCGAAGCGGCCAAGAAGAAGGTCGAGGAGCTGGCGAAGAAGAAAGCCGACGCCGCAAACAAGGAGGCCGAAGCGGCCAAGAAGAAGGCCGAGGAGTTGGCGAAGAAGAACGCCGACGCCACAGACAAGGAGGCCGAAGCGGCCAAGAAGAAGGCCGAGGAGTTGGCGAAGAAGAAGAAG
>JADFHU010000238.1 GCA_022567055.1 Planctomycetota bacterium | reverse complement strand
GTCGGCGGCGATCGGCTATGCCGACGAGAATGGCATTTCTTTCGACATGGGTTTCGTGCGGAGTCACTACGTGGGACGAACCTTTATCTCCCCGACGCAGAAACTGCGGGAATCGCAAGTGAATCTAAAGCTGGCCATCATTGGGGAAGTGGTCAAGGACCAGCGGGTGGTGGTCGTGGATGACTCGGTTGTCCGGGGCACGACGACTCTAGGCAAGATTCGAGCTTTGCGGCAGAAAGGGGCCAAGGAGATCCATCTGCGCATTAGCTGTCCCCCCATCCGTCACCCCTGTTTCTATGGCGTCGATTTTCCCACCAAGGATGAGCTTCTGGCAAACCAACGGACCCTGGACGAAATTCGAGACTTTCTGGAAGTAGATAGCATGGGCTACCTCTCGCTGGAGGGCATGCTGGACTGCGTGACATTGCCAAACGACCACTACTGCACGGCCTGCTACAGTGGCGACTACCGCATCCACGTGAAAACAGCCGTCAACAAGTATTCCCTGGAACGATTCCAGATGCAGTTGTTCGATGAGTTGGACGGCTGAGCGATGGGCAAGTTCATAAGCTACCAGGAGTCGGGCGTCAACATCGACGCCAATGACGCGATGGTGGGTGAGATCTACTCGAGTGTCAAGAGTACCTACGGTCCGCGTGTGATTGCCGCCAAAAATGGGTTCGCGGGCTTGTTCCGCTTGGACTACGACGAAAAACTGTTCAAGAAGAACTACCAGAATCCCGTATTAGTGGCCTGCACGGACGGTGTCGGCAGCAAGGTCCAATTGGCCGGCATGGCGGATCAATACGATACCCTGGGCATCGACTTGGTGGCCATGAGTGTCAATGACATGCTCGTCACGGGTGCCGAACCTCTCTTCTTCCTGGACTATCTGGCCGTCCACAAGCTAGACCCTGCCTTGGTCGCCCAGTTGGTCAAGGGGATTGCCGCCGGATGCAAGATGGCGGATTGTGCGCTGATTGGCGGAGAGACCGCGGAGATGCCCGACACCTATGCCAAGGACGATTTTGACATGGCCGGATTCGCCGTGGGTGTCGTCGAGCGTGACAAGACCATTGACGGGGATAGGGTGCGGGAAGGCGATGTGATTCTCGGTCTGGCCTCGAGTGGTCTTCACAGCAACGGCTACACCCTGGCCCGGCGGATCTGTTTCCAACGTCACTCGTATCGAATGACGGACCAACCGAAGGGGCTCGCCGGGGCGACGGTGGGCGACGCGCTGCTGGAACCCACCCGTATCTATGTACGTTCGGTGGTTAAATTACTCGGCCAATACCGAGTGAAGCAGGTTGTCCATGGGATGGCGCACATCACCGGCGGCGGACTGGTGGGAAACCTGTCCCGCGTCCTCCCCACAGACCGGGATGCGATCCTGAAGAAAACATCTTGGCCCAGGCCTCCTGTCTTTTCTTTCCTGCAAGAGGAGGGGCCCGTGGAAGAAGAGGAGATGTTTCGAGTATTCAATATGGGCATCGGATTTGTCCTGGTGGTGGCGGAAGATTTCGCCCATTCCATTTCTGAAAAGCTCAGCAAGGTTGGCGAAACCGTCTTCACCCTGGGACACATCGGGACCGGCACGGGCAAGGTGGTTTTTGCCTAGCTCTGGCGACAGCATTTTTCAGAAGAATGCATGCGAGGCGTCGGATCGATTCTGGCGGATCGAGTGTGCTGTTCTTCGACCTGGTTCAGAATCGTTCTCGCATAGGTGCCAGTCCGTGTGCCACTCCTCGTGGTCGTAATCAGCGCAGCGGTTGTCGTTGTCGTAATCGATACCCGTGATTGCCCCAATCCCATGTTTCGATTACGATCACGACAACGACAACGATCGGGAATGTGACCCGGAAATGAACCAGGCCTTTTTTTCAGAATTGTATCTACGCCCTTAGATTGCTTGAGTCTAATGATGAATAGAACGCTACCCTTCCAGATGAGTGGGAAACTGATCTTCGGCAAGGGCGCCCTCGAAGAGCTACCGGAGGCCGTTCGGCGGATCGGCGCCGGCAAAGCCTTTGTCGTCACGGATCCCGGCCTCGTCAGAGCGGGGATAGCCGAAAAACTCCTGGGCATCTTGTCTGAGGCGGATGTCTCAACCGCCTTGTATGACAAGGTTGAACCGGATCCGAGGATCGAGGTCGTATGGGACTGTCATGAAGCGGCTCGCTCCTCTCAATGCGAGGTCTTGATCGGCCTGGGCGGGGGCAGTGCCCTGGATACCGCGAAGGTGACGGCGGTGCTCCTGGGCAATAGCGGCGCTCTACAAGACTATTTTGGCATCGACAACATTCCCCACCGCGGTCTACCCACCGTCATGATCCCCACGACCGCGGGCACCGGCAGCGAAGTCACGCCGATCGCCGTGCTTTCCGATAAGCAGGCACAACTGAAGAAGGGGATCGTCAGTGATCACCTCTACGCCGATGTCGCGCTGATCGATCCCGAGTTGGCCGTGACCTTGCCCCCTCAGGTAACGGCCTATACCGGCGTGGATGCCTTGACACATGCGATTGAGGCCTACACCAATAAGTTCGCCCATCCTTTTATCGACACCTTTGCCCTGGCGGCGATCCAACTGATAGGACGGTATCTGAAGAGGGCCGTTGCGGAGGGCTCGGATCTGGAGGCACGCTACCACATGGCCATGGCGAGCCTCTACGGCGGCATGTGCCTCGGATCCGTCAACACGGCCGCCGTGCACGCCATGGCCTACCCGCTGGGCGGTATGTTCGACGTGCCGCATGGCATGGCCAACGCACTGTTGTTACCCTATGTCATGCAGTTCAATCTGGAAAGCTGTCCGGAGAGGTTCGCCCGGATTGCCGACGCCCTGGGAAGACCAAACGGTGAGTTTGCCGCGGCCCCATCGGCCGAAGCGTCAGTGGACGCCGTCAGGGAACTGTGTTCTGAAGTCGGCATCGTCTCCCGCCTGGGTGACTTGGACATCCCGGAGGAGTCGATCGATCAGATGGCCGCCGGCGCATTGAAGGTCACCCGCCTGATGAAGAACAATCCCCGCGCGATGACCCTCCAGGATGTGAAAACCATTTATCGGGCGGCGTACTAGCGGAAGGGCGCATCATGACGCAAACATTCCCGATCTATATCAATGGTCAATGGGAAGACATTGCAGATCACCCGACCTTCGAACAGCGGTGTCCAGCCAATCTCGACGAGGTGACGGGGTTATGGCCCGCTGCCACGCGGGGGGACGCCCAACGCGCTATCGAAGCCGCTCAAGAGGCCTTTGGCCCGTGGTCGCGTTCGACGGTGCAAAGCCGGGCGGCGATCCTCAAGGTCGCTCATGAGGCCATGAAACGCCGCAGGGACGAATTCGCCGAAATCCTGACTCGGGAAAACGGCAAGACACTCACGGAGTCGCAGACCGAAATCGACTCGGCGCTGCTAGAGATGGAATTCCAGATACATGAGGGCGTGCGCGTCTATGGCCAGACTGCCCCCTCGTCAATGGACGGTGTCTTCGCATACAGTACTCGACAGCCCTTGGGTGTCGTTGCCATCATCAGTCCCTGGAATTTCCCTTTTAATGTCCCCGGGAGAAAGATCACCCCTGCGCTGATGGCCGGAAACACCTGTGTCTTCAAGCCGGCCAGCCTCACGCCACAGACCGGGCTAAAGTTCGTAGAGCTTTTTGTGGAGGCGGGTTTACCTGCCGGTGTGTTGAATTTCATCACCGGCAGTGGTGGGACCGTTGGCCGGGAACTCGTCACCCACTCCATCGTGAAGGCCATCTCCTTCACGGGATCGACCCAGGTCGGCCGACAGATCCATCAGCAGGCGGCCCGGAACATGACCCGGACCCAGTTGGAGATGGGCGGCAAGAACGCCTCTGTCGTCCTGGAAGATGCGGATCTGGCTCAGGCCGCCGAGGCGGTAGCCAAGGCGGCCTTTGCCTGTGCCGGGCAATGGTGCACCTCCACCAGTCGCGCCATCGTCACCCAAGGAGTTGCTGCGGAGTTTCGGGAACGCCTGCTCGAGTTGACGCGTCAAATCAAAGTCGGAAACGGGATGGATCCGGCGGTTGCCATGGGGCCGGTCTGCGGCACGCAACAGCTCGAATCCATCCTGGATTACCTGGAAATGGGAAAAGAAGAAGGCGCCACACTCCTGTGCGGGGGTGGCAGGATGACCGGCGGCGCGTATAAAAAAGGCTGCTTCGTGGAGCCCACCCTCTTTGCCGATGTCCAGCCGGAGATGAAGATTGCCCAGGAAGAGATCTTCGGCCCGGTGCTGAGTATCATGGAGGTAGCTGATTTCGAGCAAGCCTTGGAAGTGGCGAATCAAGTCGACTTTGGCCTCTCCTCGTCGATCTTCACCTCGGATCTGCAAAAGGCCTTTACCTTTCTGGAAGAGACCGAAGTGGGATTGGCGCACGTGAATCTAATGACAGCCGTCAAAGAGCCGCACCTCAGTTTCGGTGGCATCAAGGCCTCCGGATTCGGCCTGCCCGAAGCGGGTCAGACGGGTATCGAGTTCTTTTCCGAACACAAGGTCGCCTATGTCAAATACCGATGACGATCCCACCACTATCGCTCACCCGCTCACTTGAACTCTTCCCGCGCGGCCTGTGCAAATCTGCTGGCGCCTTCATCGATCTCTTGCAATACCTGCTCCGCCGGCTTGCCCGATGCACCGCGGGCCACGGAGATCAAATGTTGGCATTCGTTCGTGTCCATGAAGCGCGCCGCCTCCAACAACCCCTTTTCCTCGCCGAATGGGATCGCCATGAAACCGTGTTTATCGGCATGAATGAGTTGCCCCGGTTGAATCCTACGGCCAAATACTTCGACCTCACAGCCCCACCGTATCGGGACGACATGAGCATGTCCAACACAGAGGCGCCGAGCCAGCGCCTTGAAACCGGCGTTGGTCATTTCGTCTACATCGCGGATCGATCCATCGACGATGACACCCACACACCCGAGTGCCCTGTGTATGTTGCTGTTCACCTCGCCCCAGGCGGAGCCATAGGTCATGGGTTTGTCGAGGTCCTGCATGACCACGATCTTCGGACCTGGAACCGACGCGATGTAAGCTCGATACTCAGTCGAGGCGTTCGGATTGTTTCGTCGGTGCTCGTCACTGCCCGGTTGGATGACACACGTGACGGCTTGGCCGACCATGGGTCCCATCTGCGGCATGAAATCGTGGGTCTCCTCGATGTTGAACGCGTCACGGGCCGGGTTGTGCTTCGTGATCTGCTCCCAACCGTTGTAGATGGTGGGGGTATTCCAGCGTTTCATTTGCAACAGTTCTTCGTGTGACAGTGGTTGGTTCATTTTGCCGATCCCTACCTAAAGATCGCCGAGGAGAGTGCTCCCACTGCGGCCAACTGTCTCTGGAGGAGTTGCAGGTTTTTTTCGAGGCGGGCGAAGCGGGCCACCAGGCGGTCTTCCAGCTTCTCCAATCGCTTTTCCTCTTTTTCGATGATGCCTTCGAGACGCCTGATGTTGTCCGCGATGCCCGCAGAGGTGACGTCTAATCTGCCGTCGGCCTCGATGATGTCATCCATCACTTTTTCCAGAGCGCCGCCCACGCCCCGCTTGACAGTCACGTTTCCCGTGAAGGTGCCGTCGGAGCTGAGATCCACTTGCAGAAAGAGTCCGTTTTCCGGGTGGATGGGTCCGAACCCCGTGGAATCAAAGCTGTCATTACCGCTCACCAAGTTTCCGTCAATGGTCATGTCACGATAGATGGATTCCGTCGATAGTTTTATTTGTGCCACCGTGACGACGCCGCTGGCCACTGTCACGGTGAAGTTATAGGTCGTGGGGGTGGTATAGAGCTCGCTGGCGCTGTGGAACTCGACCGTATCACTGTTGCTTCTCCCCTTGGCGGCGGCTCCCAGGAGTTCGATGACAGCAAGATAGTCGTCTTCGATGGCATCGTTGAACTTGCTCTCATCGAACGTCATCGCCCCGCGTCCATCAAAGGATATACCGATGTCGCTAACCTGAAAATAGGGATCTTCGGATGAAAACCCATCGAGGACTCCCAGGAAGGGGGCTTTCATCTGAGTCTTGATGAGCGTCACGGCAATGTCGTTGCTGAACATGCCCAGGCTCTTGGTCTCCACGTTGTACTCGGTCTTCTCCTTCAGATAGGTCAGGACCGAGTTGTAGCTGCTGACCAGCCTGTTGACCTTTGCTTTGACCCCGCCGGTGTCCCGGCTGATGGTGATCTCGATGGGGATGATGTTGCTGCTGGTGTCGACGTCGTTGACATCCTGCAGGATGAGGGTGGTGCCGGTGAGCGCGTCGGTGATGATGTTGGAATTTCGACTGACCCATTCCTCGTTGTTGCCCCGGGTCGTTTCCGAAACGGTGACGGCCGTGGGACCGGTGAGACTCCCGATATTGATGGAGATCATGGAGGTATTGCCCGCCGAACTTGCGAAGGTGACGGTCATGCCGCTGGTGCTGGTCAAATCGTTGCCACCGACCGTGACATTGCCGATGGCCGAGATGGTGGAAAGCGCGTTGAGTGCGGTCTGGACGTCGGTGGTCGAGGCATTGTAGTTGAGCGCCGACGTGGTTTCACCACCGTAGGTCAGGGTGTAGGTTCCGGCCGTGGCCACGGCATCCGGTGTGAGCGTCTGCACCTCTGCCACGGCGGTGGGGGTAAAATTGTCGATCTTGATCTCGGAGTTCTGGGCGTTTTGCGTCTGCGTGAAAGAGGTGGAAGTCAGGGAGGTGAGGCTTTCGGAGGTGGAGCCTCCCTCGGTGGAGACCACCATCGTCGGCAGGCCCAGGCTGGCCGCGCTGCCGTTGGCCGCATAGGTGAGGCTCATCGACAGACTGCTGGTGCCCGAGGTATAATCGGTGAGGACCACTTGACCGTTTTCCAGGCGGGCATTGGCAATTCCCTCGAAGTAATAGTTGATGTCTTTGATGAGCTGCCCCAGCGTCGTATCGGCCGTGATGGACAGGACGCGAGAGGGCAGTATGGTGGTCCCGGCGTTGTTCGTGCCACTGATGGTAATCGTCTCTGTTCCCGTGTGGGCATCGGTCCATTGGTCCAGATCGATGATCTTGTCCGTCAAGCTCGCATTTTCGCCGTCGTCCAGGAAGGTGGGATCTGATGACCCGCTGTCCGGTTTCCATACCTCAGTGTTCTTGGCGTTGACGCTGATCTGAAAGTCTTCGCCGGTGTCCCGGCCATTGAGCAGGAGGTGCTGCTTGCCACCCTGGTTCAGGAGGCTGGCCGTGACGCCCGGATTCTCTTCATCGTTGTTGATCAGTCCGATGAAATCCGCGAGCGTCGTTGTCGCCGTGGCGGTGATCGTGCGTTCCTTGTAGTTGTAGGAATAGATAAAGATTCCGGCACCGACGAGTTCCGTATCGAAGTCGAAGCTGCTCAAGTCTTGGATCCAGGTCTCCGCGGTGGCCAGTTGATTGATTTCAATGGAATGGGAGCCCGGATTGGCCGCGGAGGTCGTTGCGATACCCAGACGATTCGGGTGGCTGGAGGATGACTTGAAGGTTTCCAGCTTTTCGGTGTCCGAGAGCGCGTCGGCTGCTTTTTCCAGGGTGCCGACCTTGGTCTTGAGTTCGCCGACGGCGGTCTCTTTTTGACTCAAATGGAGCTTGTCGACCTTGTAGTTCGCCGAGCGCCTGCTGTTGATAGCCATGAGCTGTTTGACAATCTGAGTGGTGTCGATGCCGGTCGCCAGGCCGGGGAAATTGATCGTACCCATGGGTCACGTTCCCTCCTGATAGACACTGACCGTCCGCCTGTGTCGTCGAATCCGCTGTACCTTCTCGGACAAGGTCTGTTGGGAGGCGGCCACGATTAACCTCAACTGCTCG
>JADFHU010000237.1 GCA_022567055.1 Planctomycetota bacterium | reverse complement strand
TTGGCGCGTCCTTAGTTAGGCTCTGTCTAAAAACCCCATCTGGCTTCGAGCGGCTTGTTTTATTAGCCGTTCGACGCTGCTACCGCAGCAAGGGCTGCACGAAGGGGTTTTCAGACAGAGCCTAGTATAGCGACTGCACCTAGAATCGCCATCGCCTTTTTCGGCGGATGCTTCCGGCAGTATGAGAAAACATGTTCGTCCGCCGAACTTTTGGTTGAAGAATGCGTAATTAGCCATACGATAAGAAAGTGGGGCAGCTCCATGAAAAAACCGAGACATGTTTCACTGAGTCAGGGACTAAACTATAGGAGACAGGAAAATGGACTTGATCTATAGGAATCTGAGATCGCGAGCCATCTCAATCGGAGTGGTTTTGATCGCCGCCACGTTCGTAGTGCCCACCGGGGCGGCAGAGACCGAAAGTTTCAAGGCTCTGCGGGCGATGGGCAAGGCCTTCGCCTCGATCGCGCAAAAAGCCTCCCCCGCCGTGGTGAACATTGTGTGTGAAAAGGAGCGTGGACGCGAGAGCAGCGAGAACTTTAACCTCCCCCAGTGGTATCCCTTTGACGAGGACTTATTTGACATGTTCCGTCGAGGACCCCGGGGTCGCAGCCCACATTTCCGAAGAGAACGCGCCCGAGGCACCGGCTTCATCATTTCCCCGGATGGGTACCTGTTGACCAACAACCACCTCGTCAGCGATGCCAAAGATGGCATGATCGAAGTGACACTGTCCAACGGCAAGGAATTGAAAGCGAAAGTGATTGGGACCGATCCTGGCTCGGATGTGGCTGTGGCGAAGATCGATCGCGATGAAGCGTTTCCCTTCATCAAACTGGCCGACTCGGACGCACTGGAAGTCGGCGAGTGGGTCTTGGCCATCGGCAATTCCTTCGGCCTCAGCCACACCGTCACATTCGGCATCGTCAGCGCCAAGGGACGCCACCGTCTGGCCCTCGGCCGGGATCTCGACTTCCAGGATTTCATACAGACCGATGCGGCCATCAACCCTGGCAACTCTGGCGGCCCTCTACTGAATCTCGACGGTGAGGCCGTAGGCATCAACACGGCCCTCGCGGGACCGAGTGGCGTCAGTGCCGGCATCGGTTTTGCGATCCCAAGCAATATGGCTCAGGGGATCTCGGATCAACTCATTGCGACGGGAACCGTGAGGCGAGGGTTTCTTGGCATTCAGATGGGGAACCTGACCAACAAACGGGCAGAAGCACTGAAACTGAAAAACACTCTCGGCGCTTTGGTGGAATCCGTGCTTGAAGGAACCGCAGCGGCGAAAGCAGGACTGGAGCCCGACGATGTCATCGTCGAGGTCAATGGCAGGCCCATTGATTCTAACCAAAAGCTACTAAACAACATCGCCATGCTGGCGCCTGAGACGAGTGTCAGACTGACCGTAATGCGCAACGGTCGCCGAAAATTCATGACGGCTATTCTCGGTGAGCGTTCGGAGCGTGCGCTTGCCAGGCTGGGCGGCCGAAGCGGCACCTTAAGGGAAATGGGCTTGGAAGTGATGAACATTTCGCCGGAAATCCGTGAAGCCCTCGGTGAAGAGGACCTTCAGGGTGTCATGATCCGCATGGTCACGCCTCAATCCAGTGCAGCGCAAGAGGGTCTGCGGGCGGGCACGGTGATCACCAAAGTAAACCGTACACCCGTCGATAGCAGAAAGAAACTTAACGAACTTGTCGAGGATGCCGTCGACCGAGGCAAGGAGACGATCTTGTTCATCGTCACGGACGGCTCGGGGGAACGAATGGTTCACTTGAGGCTACCCAAGGAGTAACCCCTCGGCAACATCTTCTCTTGGATTTTCCAGAGTGATTCCGAGCCCCGCCGACATTGGCGGGGCTCAGCTATTTCCATCTCGCCCCTTAGCCGCTACAATCATCCCCGTGATACAGTTCCTATCTCAACTCGTGCAAGCCCAGTCCACCTTGGACAAGGGGGAAGTCGCGGCATCCCAAGTGATTTCCGACTACTTTGGGCGCCACGGTGTTCCGTGTTCGATTGACACTTGGGACACCACTCGCTCCAACTGTATCGCCCACCTGCGTTCCTCGGGCCGGAAAAAGGCCCTGCTGTTCGCCTGTCACCACGATGTGGTTCCTCCGGGAGACAGCGAGTGGCGCTATCCTCCCTTTTCTGGAGTGATTGACGCAGGGAAGGTGCATGGACGGGGCTCCACAGACATGAAAGGGGGCACCGCGGCGGCCGCCACGGCCATCTGCGAGATTGTCGCAGAGGGCGTCCCTTTAGAGGGAGACGTCGTCTTCGCCGCGACGGCCGGCGAAGAAACGGATGGCTGCGGCATCCGGCGCTTCGTAGAGGCCAGGGCGGATCTACCCGATTTTGCCGGTGTCATCGTACCGGAGCCCACCGGCTTTGAGATCGTTTCGGCGCACCGGGGCCTCCTGTGGCTCAACATTGTCACCAAGGGAAAGACCGCCCATGGCTCGACGCCTCATTTGGGCATCAATGCGATCAGCTCCATGAAGCAGGTCCTGGACCTGCTGGCCGAGTTCTCGATAGAGGCCGAGCCCCATCCCCGTTTGGGGTCCTGTTCCATGAGCATCAACACCATCGAGGCGGGCAAGGCCCTCAACGTCATTCCGGACCGGTGTACGCTGGGCATTGACTTTCGCACGCTGCCGGGCCAGGCCAGCCAAGACATCATCGACCGCCTGGAGGCGATGCTGGTGAAACTAGATGAGAGGCATGCCGAGTTTGAGGCGTCGATCTCGATCATCCGTTCGGTAGGAAGCATTGAGACCGACACCGAGCACGAGTTCGTCAAGGGCTTTTGCGCCACGGTCGACATCAAGGAGACCAGGGCCGTGGGTTACACGACTGACGCCCCCTTTCTCACACCGCTGGGCGCTCCGATTCTGATCTTCGGGCCCGGGGATGGCTCGATGTGCCATCAGCCCAACGAATACATCGAAATCACCGCGGTGGAGCGAGCCGTGGCCTACTACAAGAAAATCATTGTCGAATTCCTGACCTGAAGGACCGGAAGGGCATAGGCGCTTACATTTGAAAGACTTCCTACGAGACATCACCATCGAGGCGGGACACATCTCTTTGGACTACCGGTCCCGGCTGTCAACCCTCCGAGTCGACAAGAAATCGGAGAAGGATCTGGTGACGGAGGCGGACACGGCGGTAGAGTCCTTCCTCTTTGAGCAGATCAGGAAACGGTTCCCCGAGCACAGCCTGCTCGGGGAAGAGACCGGGGAGCATCAGGGCAACGAGTATCGCTGGATCATCGATCCCATCGACGGTACTACATCCTTCTTGCATGGCCAACCCTTCTACTCCATCTCCATCGCCCTCGAACAGGCGGGGCGTGTCGTGCTGGGTGGCGTGAACGCCCCGGTGCTCGACGAACTCTTCCTGGCCGAGCGAGGACAAGGGGCCACACGCAACGGCGTTGCCATCGCCGTCTCCCAACGGGCCAGACTGATCGACTCCGTGCTAGGAACCGGCTTTGCGTGTATCCGCGCCGATCATGAACATAACAATTTGCCCTACTTCTCCCAAGTCGTGGGCAAAATTCGCGGGATCCGTCGCTATGGATCCTGCGCGATTGATTTGAGTTACGTGGCCTGCGGGCTCCTGGAAGGGTTTTGGGAATTGAATCTCAAGATCTACGACATGGCCGCGGGCGGACTGATACTCGAAGAGGCGGGCGGGAAACTCAGCGATTTTACCGGCACCAACGCCAGGATGCCGGGGGAACTCGTTGCCACCAACGGATTCATCCACGACGACATGGTAACCCTCCTGACGGAGGCGAGAACCGAGCTGGTTGCAGCGGGAATAGCGCAGCCCTAGATGAAGTTTCGTCGTGGCAGAGACTATCCCGCGTCTTCGTCGAGACCCAGCGTGACCGGCAGCTCGAGCCAAAAGGTCGCGCCGTGACCTTTCTCACTCTCCAATCCGATGTGGCCGGCCACCATGGTGGCAAGCTCTCTACTGATCGCCAGACCCAAACCGGTCCCGGAGGATTGACGCGTAATGGACCCATCGACTTGCCGAAACTTCTGGAAGATCTTTTCCTGATCTTCGGAAGAGATACCACAGCCGTTGTCCTTGACCGAGATACGAACCGTGTTTTCTTCGATCATCCCGGCATGTAGCTCAATCCGACCGCGCCGATCGGTAAACTTCACCGCATTGCTAAAGAGATTGTGCAAGATCTGTTGAACTTTTCCGATGTCTGTGTTCAACATCGGAATGTCCGCATCGACGTGGCTCTTTATCTTAATCTTTTTCTCTTTGGCCAGCATGGCCAGGGAGGAGACCAGTGTCTCAACCACCTGGTGCATCGAGGCCCGTTCGATATGCAACTCCATCTTGTCCGACCGTGTCTTGGCCAACTGGAGCAGGTCGTTGATCATCACCAACAGGCGGTTGCCGCTCGTCATAATGTTCTCGGCGTAGCGCTGTTCCTTCTCTTTGCTCAGCAAGGCGGGTTTGTCGCGGATGACCTGAGCAAAGCCCAATATGGCATTCAACGGTGTCCTGAACTCGTGACTCATGTTCGCCAGAAACTCACTCTTGAGGGCATTCGCCTGGAACAGCTCAATGTTCCGGTCCGACAGTTCCACTATCTTTGAATCAAGCTGTTTGTTGGCCTCGCGCAGTTTCACCTGGGCCGCCTCCAGGTTGTCCAACATGTGGTTGAATGCCTCCGCCAGACGTTGATACTCATCTCCGGTGGCGATCGTGCTCCGGATGTCCAAGTTGCCATCTGCGACATTGTTGGCCATGGCGCGGAGTTGACGAATCGGCCGCAGAAAGACGCGCTGGGTAATCCAGTAAAAGGCAATGATGGAGCCCGTACCGCCGATCAGTCCGGCGATGAGCGTACCGACACGACTCACCAAGCGGATCTTGCCGATCTCGCCGCTCAGGTCACGGTATACGACCAAGGCGGCGCCGACCGCCTCATTGGGGGAGAAGGGACCTGCGGCACCCTGGGGATTGTGGCAGGCAATACAACTTTCATTCGCCCGAAACACTTTGACGTAGTGCCTCTGGATCTTGCCGTTCGCCCTGTCGGTGAGCATCTCGTGGTCGAGACTGAGATCCTCCAGAACGGACTTGATGAGAACTTTTTGATCCGCCGTCACCGCCTTAAAATCGGTCTCCTCCACCCCGGTAAAACGAATCCACTGGATCGGCAAGCTGTTGGGGTCCAGCTCGCCGCCGGACGGATCTAGGGGGGGACGGTTCGACGACGAGACCTTGTCAAACTGAAAATGAGACCGATACAGGGCATTGGCTCTCTCCTTGCACACATCCAGGATGTCCTTACGCGTGAGCATCCGCATCCAGGTGTAGGGGAAAAGCAGAACCAGCATCATGCTGAAAATGACAGCCGCGCCGAACATGAGGCGGCACTTCTCAGCCAGGGACAAGGGCCGGAAGCGGACCCTTTGCAGCAGCTTCGTTAAGACGAGTTTGGTATTCAAACGCATGCGCCCCACCTCGCCTGAACGCGTTGATGCGTCCGGGCCCGTCGTGCATTAAGCCTGCGATGGACTCGCATGGGAAGGACGCTGAGTTCGTAGGCCCAGCTCATCCAATTGCTTTTGATCCACCTGACTCGGCGCGTTTGACATCAAGCACTGACCCCGCTGAGTCTTGGGAAAGGCGATGACATCTCGAATATTGTCCGTCCCCGTGAGCAGCATGACGATCCGATCCAGCCCAAAGGCCACGCCCCCGTGGGGGGGCGCGCCGTACTCCAAGGCCTTCAAGAAGAAGCCAAACTGCGTTTCGGCCTGTGCTTCAGAGATATTCAACAGGCGGAACACTTGCTCCTGAATCTTGGACTCATGAATACGAATGCTGCCGCCGCCGATTTCATAGCCATTAAGGATCAGGTCATAGGCTTGAGACTTGACATGCCCGGGATCGGATTCCAGCTTGTCCCGCTCTTCAGGCACCGGGGCGGTGAATGGGTGGTGGAGGGAATCATAGCGCTGTTCATCCTCATTCCACGCCAGCAGCGGAAAGTCGATGACCCAAACAAACTCGAACTGTCCCGCTTGGCACAGTTTCAGGTCTTGCCCCAGCTTGCTGCGTAGGGCTGCAAGTGACTTGTTAGCCGTTTTTTCAGTGTCTGCCACGAAGAGCAGCAGATCCCCAGGTTCGGCCCCAAAGAGCACTATCAGTTGCTTCGCTGCTGCCGGATCGATGAATTTGGCCACGCCACCTACCAAGGTCGGCGCTGCCTCCTCTGCGCGGACCTTGCACCATGCCAGGCCCTTGGCGCCGTAGTCCGCCACCAATGATGTCAGCGTCTTTTCAATGTCGCTCCGCGAGTAGCACTCCCCGCCCTTCGCGCAGAGCCCCTTCACCATGCCACCCTGGTCCAGCACGGAGGTAAAGACCTTGAAGGAACAGTGCTTCACAATACCGCCGACGTTCTTGAGTTTCATGTCGAAGCGGAGATCGGGACGGTCGATTCCATAGTCGTCCATGGCCTCACGGTAGGACATCCGGCGCATGGGCAAGGTCACCTCGACGTCCAAGACCCTCTTCCAGATGGCCGCGATCATCTTCTCGTGGACGCCGATCACATCATCACTATCCACGAAACTCATCTCAACATCGATCTGGGTAAATTCGGCCTGACGATCGGCCCGCGGATCCTCGTCGCGGAAACAACGAACGATCTGAAAGTACTTCTCCACGCCACCCACCATCAGGATCTGTTTGAACAACTGAGGGGATTGGGGCAGGGCATAGAAACAGCCTTCGCTAAGACGACTGGGCACTAGAAAATCCCGTGCCCCTTCGGGCGTACTCTTGGCCAACATGGGGGTTTCGATCTCCCAGAAACCAATCTCATCAAAGTACTGCCGAACCACCGAGGTGACTCTGTGCCGTGTCCGCAGTCTGTGTTGCATGGCCGGACGACGCAGATCCACGTAGCGATACACCAGCCGCAGTTCCTCATTGGTCTTGTCTGCCGCATCCAGCGCGAACGGTGGCGTTTTCGACGGATTGAGCACTTCAATCCGCTGCACCGAGACCTCGATCTGTCCGGTGGCCAACTTGGGATTCTCCAGCCCTTCACCCCGCGGCTGCACATCCCCCGTGACGGCAATCACCCACTCGCATCTAAGGGATCGGGCGCATCTGTGGGCGTCAGGCAACAATTCCGGGTTGAACACGAGTTGCGTCAGGCCCTCTCGATCCCGCAAGTCAATGAAGACCAGATTGCCATGATCCCGGTAGGACTGCACCCAACCCGCCAGAGCAACACTAGTTCCGGCATCGGTCAACCGGAGCTGTCCACAGCTGCGCGTTCTCTTTATCATCGTGTAGGGTTCTCTCAACAGTTATCGAGTAAGCTGACGCTGAACGGTCATCAAAAATCAGAAACTTCAGACCATAGTCGAATCCCACCCTGCCGTCAATAAACCCCTTTTCCCGGTAGTGCGGGGGTTTTCTCGCGTAGACGAGATCCAGTGCCCACCGATTTCTCGCTTAACAATCGCTTGACCATCGCTTGGCCCGTCAAGGGACTGCCATGGGGCCTCCCGGCCGACTGTAGATTTCTCCAGTTTTTCCTGCTTTCCTCTCTGAATAAGGAATTTACTGGTTGTTTTCGTCCGAGCAGTTGGGTATAGTCATAGGTGTCGTTAAGGCATCTGGGAACGGGACACATTAATACACTTACAACTGTAGACTAAGGGCACCTACGCAAAATGACTCTGCATTCAAACGGCTTATTCTGCGTCTGGACGGCGTCAGGCTCCATCGACCGTCCTCGGACGGCCTGCTTCGCCTTCCTTGCCAGTCGCAGAAACGCTCGTTTTCGG
>JADFHU010000236.1 GCA_022567055.1 Planctomycetota bacterium | reverse complement strand
TCCTGCTTCATGCGCCTGCGTCTGGCGGCACATTTTCTCCGGACTCAGATCGAGCGGTTTCGGGAGGAGAACCAAGGCCCTCTCCTGGAGAAGTCGGGGCGGGTGTTCAAGCAGATCACGCGGGGTGCTTTTGTCAGTTTGGGCGCCGAATTCAACGCCGAAGACATTCCAATCATGGTTGGGCGTAGAGCGGATAGATCCACGGTGCCGGTCAAAGGCATGAGTGATGGGTCACGAGATCAGCTCTACCTCGCGCTTCGTCTTGCCGCGTTGGATCGCTACTTGGAGGAGCATGAGCCGATGCCGCTCATTCTCGACGACCTTCTGACCACATTTGACGATCAGCGGGCCAAGGCAATTCTTCCGGAACTCGCTAACCTCGCCAAACGGACACAGATTTTTCTGTTCACGCACCACGAGCATCTGGTTGAACTCTGTCGGCAGACATTGGGTGACGCTCAGTTTACGCTTCACGAGCTTGTCACTGCCCACCCGTCCATGACGACTCAAGGAGACATAGGGAGGTAATCGCCATGGCCACTAAAGGATCGATAGGGTACAGATGTGACTACAAATACCGGCTTGCGGAGGCTTATCACATCAGGATTGCGATTAAGATCAGGGTAGAAGCATTGTTGCATTTCCATGTTTAGCCGCTAAGATTGCAATATAGACCCCGTACCAATCCGTGGAAAATCCGGCCAGGCTGTCGAGGCAATAGTATGACGAATTGTTCAGGGTGTGAGACTGTTATGCAACACACTACGAGAGAAGGGAGCCTTTCATGAAATGCCCAGCATGTGACAATCAATTGGAGCAGAGAATCGTGGGAGATGTAGCTGTCGATGTTTGCAATAACGGCTGCGCGGGAATATGGTTCGACAACTTCGAGTTGGAGAAGTTCGACGAGAAGCATGAAGCTGCCGGAGAGAGTCTCCTCCAGATCGAGAGGAACCCGGAGATCTCGGTAGACCACAGCCAGAAACGGCACTGCCCGAAATGTGAGACGCAGAAGATGTTAAAACACTTCATGAGTGTGAAGCGCGAAGTGGAAGTGGATGAGTGCCCGAACTGCGGTGGGTTCTGGCTTGATGCGGGCGAACTGGGTCAGATTCGCGACCAGTTCGAGACCCAAACCGATCGAGAACAGGCAGCGCATGCCTATTTCTCGGATACCTTTGGCGGTGACCTAGAGAAGATGCTTGCGCAAGGCGGCGAGAAGCAAAAACGGGCCCGTAGTATTGCCCGGATATTTCGATTCGTCTCTCCTTCGTACTACATTCCCGGCAAACAAAAATGGGGAGCGTTCTAGCCGATCCCCAATGGTCAGTGATGGCAAATGAGCGTACCATCGTCATCGTTGGGAACGGCGTCGCGGCGAATGTCTTGGGTTTCTACTTGCGTCATGAGGCTCAGACCCGAGGGGAAGCCAGATCGAGTTTTCAGACAGAGCCTAAGATCATTCAGATCTCCCATGACCGCGTCTATCGGCCCTGTTCGCAGTCAACGACCTCTCACATCTGCCTGCGCAATACCCGCAAGGGTATGAGTCCCCTGGGCGATCTGCTTGTCGAGGCATTTGCGACGTTCGGCGCTTTTTTCAAACGTCATGCCCCCAGCGGTGTCTACGCCTGCGACCATTTCCATCTGTGGTGCCGCCAGTCTGACCGGGCAGCCGAACTCTTCAGGCGATACGAGGGGGTATGCTTCAGTGGGGACAAGATTGACCCCTTTTCGGGTCGTTTCGCACGGCCCTATGAGATGGCCAGGAATCCTGCTTATGTGGTCGATTCTACCCGCTATATGGACTTCCTCATTGACAACGCTCGTTATGACGACGTGATCGATGAGGGAGTGGTGGCTGTGAGGAAAGACTCTGTCAAACTGGCCTCTGGCAGAGAAGTGTCTTTCGATCGTCTCTTTCTCTGTACCGGACAGTTTACGCATGCCTTCTCCGAGACCTTCCAAGACCCCTATCACCTCAACCACTCGAAACCGGTGGCAGGGACCTATCTGGAGTTTGACCTGTCCGATTTCCGGGCGAAAGAATTACGCGATCCAATGAGGGCGTTCTGCTTGGATGTCGAAGAGGTCAACCTGGTCTTCCGGCCGGAAGACCAGACGGTATTGCTGGGGGCTACGAGCCGGAACGACTCGGACAGCTACGATCACGACACGCAGATCTTTGAGATGTACGACAAGGTGCAGACCTACTTGGCAGGGACGCTCACCTTGCCCCCCCGAGACAGGGCACGGAGGGTCACCGGCGTACGTCATAAAGGACATCGGCGCATGCCCTTCTGGGGAGAGGTCGCCCCCCGAGTGTACGCCATTTACGGTCTCTATAAGAACGCGTTTATGACGGCCAATCTGGCGGCCCAGGAGCTGGTGCGGAGGCTGTGAGATCTCATTGCTGCAGCGGTTTGATGTTTACTACAGAGTCGGCTCTCGGTAAGAGCTTGCATCGAAGGCCAGCGTGGTCTTGGGGACGAAGCCGGCAGGGATGTTGCTCGATCCGGGCCGGTTAAAGTACAAATCCGAATTGCCTGAGAGCGTCATCCCCGCGCTGGAATAGTCGATGATCGAGCCGTTGATGGTTCCGCCTGCATTACCGGAAAAACTGATGCCGTTGCCGGCAATGGCGCCGGATAAGGTCGAGAAGTTTCCAGTAAATGAGATTGCAAAACCGGGCGCCATGATGAATGTACCGGTCTGCTCATGAAGCCCGGCGTATTGACTCTCGGACGGCAGTGCGGACACGGGCTGACTAAGGACGTTCCCTTGAAAAATAATCTGGTTTGTGCCCGAGTCGTCATTTACAGATCCGTCTCCCACGATGATCCCGGTCATGTCCACCGAGCCGCTGAACGTGACCACGTTGGGCGTTTCAATGAAAATTACGCCCTTGAGGGTGGCTTGTCCCGAAAAATGGGGATTGAGCCCTGCCGGGATACGGATGTTTTCAAATGTCGCGTTTCCAGTCGTATCCGTACTGGCATCGATTGCATTAATGGCATAGGATTCAAAAATGTCGGGGTTGGGTTCAGGAAACTCTGAGAGGGGCGCCCCGATTTCCACCTGGTTGTCAATGGCATCCTGACCGGTCTCGCCACCGATGCCCGCCTGTCCGCCCTGTAAGTTCACCGTGCCCATAGGATTGCCAATCTTTACGTTGCCGCCGATCTGTGAATTCCCCACGATCGATAGGGCCAGGGTTTCGTCGAGACTCTCGATGTAGGCGTTGGATTCCGCTGCGCTGTTAACGCCCTTGAGTTCAATATTGCCGGTGAGAGACAGAGGCCCCTTGGTAGCGACGCCGAAATCAAACACCGAAGTGCCCTTGGACCCAAACAGATAGTCCACCTCAATGGTTCGCTGTATCGCGTCATGATATCCCGAGACGGACAGACGAAGGGTATCCACGTCTACGGATTGCAGGACAGCCGTGAAGCGGTCGGTGGATCCTCCTGCCAGGGAAAAGGAGGGAATGGTCAGAATGGACCCAGACTGGGTGGGATTCAGGTTGGTTGCATTTGCGTCGGTCAAAACGGACTGTAAGGAGGTACAAACGTTATCGAATCGCTGGGAAGCACTTGTCGTTCCGGAAATAGAGACCTGGCCGAGCCAGTAGCGCATGATCTCGAGCCCAGATTCCGCCGAGTAGCGGGCTTTGTTGGCCACCTTATGGTTCTCAGCGATCTGGAGATTCGTCCCCGCGAAGGTTGCCAAAGAGACCGAGAATGCGGAAAACATGACCACAAAAAGCATGGTTATGATCAAGACGATGCCTTGATGCCTTCTTCCCCGAAGAAGTTCTCTTGTCCGCATGCCGTCCTCAGCGCAGAAGTGAATCTTGAATGACGATGCCTCCTAAGAGTGCCTATCAAAATGAATCGTAGCACCGAAAACGAGCGTTTCTGCGACTGGCAAGGAAGGCGAAGCAGGCCGTCCGAGGACGGTCGATGGAGCCTGACACCGTCCAGACGCAGAATAAGCCGTTTGAATGCAGAGTCATTATGATAGGTGCTCTTAGACTAACCAAAGTATAGAAACAAATGATGCGCCATCCAAACCGGCGCCTGGGCAGGCGAGGACTGGGACAGAAAGGATTCTACACGGCTTTGTCAGAAAACTCCGTCGTCGGCCCGCCTGCCCCGAGCTTGCGAGGGGAGAGCGAGCGTTTTTTCGCATGGCAAAGACGGCGACCAGTCCGCCATAACTTTAGCGACGGCGGGAACAAGCGATGTTGGTTCTATGGCCGATACAGCCGGACGCGGCTAGGCGGACAAGTCTGTTGCCTTCGTGCAGCCCTTACTGCAGTAGCAGCGCCGAATGGCTAAGAAAACAAGCCGCTTGTCTTCGACCCCGAGGCTCAGACCCGAGGGGAAGCCAGACCGATTTTTCTGACACCGCCTAAGCCTAGGCCGGACGCCTAGGGGCCATAGAGGAACCGAATCCCAAGAACGTCACCGTCGAATTCTAACGTCCACAAGGAGGTATCCTTGGACGATACCAAGGCAAACATGGTTTGGACAAAATCCTCTTCATGGAAATTGCCGGTGTGATCCATGCCAAATGCGTGTCCGACCTCGTGGGCCCCGACACCCTGCACATCGAACCATCTTCCCTTCGGCTGGAACGTATCGGTCCCCCATTTGACAGTGGAGTTGTGGACGATGTCCATGGCCATCAACTCTTCCCCCAGATCGATGTCTCCATCGTCATCAACATCGTCCCAGGTAATGAAGGTCGCCGCCACCACACCCTTGCCGCCGAGGTTACGCATCGAATAAGTACTGATGTTGTCACCGAGCACCGGGCCGACCTCCCCTTCAACCTAGATGACTCGGCGACCTCCTTTTCAAACTTGTAAGGGCGTCGGCCCTTCGATAGGATCTTGGTCTGTTCCCTATGGGCACAGTGTGCGTGCTCCGAGGTGGGTTTCTTGGTGTCTTTTTTCCGCCTGAACTCGCCGCGGTGTCAAATAAGGATGAGGCCATGCACAAGTTTATTCGCGCCTACGACGATCAGCCCACGATCCTTGTCCCAGGTGATCGCAAGCGGATCATCAGTACGATCTCCGAGTTGACGCCGAGTCTCGATCCGGAAACGTTGCGGGTCTGCGCGTCGATTCTCGCCAGCGCGATCGAACCCGAGCGCAAGATCGTCACGGAGGAACATGGCGCGGGCCACATCGCCGGGGCGCTCTCCTTTCTCAATGGCAATGACATCGCCATCGCCCGCTGGACCTCGGACGAACTGTCTCAGCGGCTGACACCCTATTTCGGCGAAAACGCTCGCTACCGAGGCGGGCACCTCGTGCTGCAGGGGGTTCAGGCCGGTGACAGGGTGACCATCGTGGACGATGTCCTGGACCGGGGTGAGACCCTGGGCACGTTGATCCGCCTCATTGAATCTCACGGCGCCCACATCGAGGACATCTTCGTGCTGGCCGAAAAGACCTATGGCGGTCAGAGTTTCGGCCGGGCCAACCTTTCCAATCGCAACATCCAATCCTTGCTCACCGTTGAGGTGGGCGGTCGACGCAGCCGGGTCGAGACCGCCGACTGCCGTTTTACGAAATACTGTGACAATCCGGAAGTGGACATCTCTGCGAATCGACTCCGAGCCTCCTACGAGGGGAAGGACCTGGTGGAGGTTCGCAGCCCCGACGGTCGAACCATGAAGTTTATGATGGTGCCCCTCAGCGAGCAATATCCCTGCACGCAGGCGGGTCTCTTGCGAGAGACGGCCCTGAAGATCGGTCAGTCCATCCCCAGGGCCCAGATCGACAAGATCGTGGGGGAATTTGACCGTTGCGCACACATCCTCGGCGCGGTCTCGCTCTACACCAACATGCCCATTGCCGGGGCGAAGTGGTTTCCCGGACCGGATTCGCAGGGCACAGACTTCTCCATGGAATACTACCAGGGGACCCTCTACCCCTATGGGATCCAACGCGGCGACTCCGTCTACATCATCGAAGACACCGTGAGTAGTGGAGGCACACTGATCGGCCTGATAAACCTACTTCGCAACAACGACGTCTACATCGAGGGGGCCGTCACCGCCGTGGAAAAACAGGAGTATGCCGGGATTCGTCGCATCCAAGACGAGACGGGGATCGAGGTTCAGCGCATCTTGGACGTCTCGATTGGGGGGGACAAGACTCGAGTGACGTTCGATCGCTATGAGAGGTGATGGCGCCTCAAATCCGAATGTCGAAATCCGAAATCCGAAACAAATTCGAAATACGAAAGAATCAATGACAGAAACTTGGGGGCAGGACCGGTGTTTCAGAATTTCGGTCATTCGTGTTTCGTGCTTGTTTAGGATTTCGATATTCGGATTTCGTATTTAGGGCGTGAACAGCGGGCGTAGATTTATCCTAGGTGGCGCCGTAGTCCTACCCCTTGTTCCGCGTCAGGGCCAGGATCTGCTTGCCACTCTTGTAGACGCTGACCGTGCCGGTCGATTGTGACACCACGATGGCCAAGGCCTCGGTGACGGCGCTGATGGCCACTCCGGCGCGGTGCCGTGTCCCCAGACCCGACACGGCCTTGTCTTCGGGCGTGGTGATGTGAATGCAGGTGCCCGCCGACATCACCTCACCGTTACCCCGCAGCAAGAAGGCGCCGTCCAGAACCGAGAATTCCTTGAGCGTCTCGTCGAGGCTGGGATCGAGGACGTTTTTTTCATCGGGGGCGTATCCGCGGAAGGGATTGATCACGATCTGGTAGGAGTAGGCCGTGGCCGTGTCATAGTCGCCCACCACGAAAATCGTCCCCACCGGCGTGCCTTCGCGGCCTTCGAGGGCCAACTCGTTTGCCAACTGCAGCACCCGGTACAGGACCTCGGGGTCGATGTCCGTGTGTCTGATCTCATGGCCCAGCTTGAGCAGTTCGCTGAACTGATGACGCAGGTCCACCACGTGGATGCTGTCGAGTTGCTGCGCATCCGTGCGGCCGTAGACGCATACCGCCCGTTCCTCGACCTTCAGGAGGTCTTTCAACAGTCCGATGAGAATCACGACATCCACCCGCTGGTGGCCGCTTAATCCCCGGAAGGGGATATCGAGCGTCGCATCAAAGGCGTCCTCTTCTTGGGTCTGGTCGCGGGGGCTGGGCGGCGCGGCGATGATCCAGGGTCGCTTGCGCGACTTGTCGAGCCGACGGACACATCGCCCCAGGTGTTTCGGCCCCAACACGATCACGACCCCGGCGGCCACGGCGTCGGCGAGTGCGGAGGCCTGTTGCAGAAGTGACATATTCTGCTCTTCTATATCCTGTTCTGTGTCACCGATCCGACCTTCGTCGATCGCCGTTAATTGTTGAAAGAGTTCCGTGTCACTCCCACAGGTGACCAGTTGCTCTACGGCGCCCGGTTGTGAGAAGCAAGAGGCGATCTGCCCGAGGATGCGGATGTGCTCGTCGGCCCGCCCTGCGTCTCCCAGCACCAGCACGACGATCCTCACGGGGACATCATTCACCTCATGGCCCCAGGGCAGTGTCTGCAGGGACAATCCCACGGCAACGACAAAGCCCTCCATGTTCGGGATACGGCCGTGGGGCAGGGCGATGTGCTCGCTGATGCGGGTGCTGAGTTCCTCTTCCCGTCGCGCCACCGCCTCGTACACGGTCGCCGCGTCCAGGTCGAGCCTCGTTTGACAGACGGCTGCTACCATTTCCTTAAGCACGCCCTCGCGCGAGGCGGCTTTAAGAAGGAAGGTCGTCTCGGGTTTTAGATAGGTGACGAGCGGCATTCGGGGGCAACGATACTCCCTCTGAGGCCAAAAATCAAGGCAGCCTGACGAGACGCCAGGGCGATCGCATCGTAATGCCAAGTGTGTACGAAATG
>JADFHU010000235.1 GCA_022567055.1 Planctomycetota bacterium | reverse complement strand
CAGGAGGCCCGCATCCTGAACGAATGGGCCTCCCGCTCCTCGGACGCGGCGGTGGCTTACACGCGGCTGATGGAATTGGGCATGGAACAGCACAATTGGCAGCAGGTCGTGGAGAATGGGGAGAAGTACCAGGCGGTCTATCCCCTGCTCGGTACAGTGCACTGGCGCATGGGACAGGCGCATGAAGCCTTGGGGGGCCATGAGCAGGCGGTTGCCCTCTACCAAGGTCTGCTGCTCCTCGACCCGGCCAATCCGGCCGAGGTCAACTTTCGCCTGGCCAGCATTCTGCAAGAGGAGGATCCCGTTGCGGCCAAACGCTACCTGCTTGAGACGCTGGCCGATGCGCCACGCTTTCGCGATGCCCATCGACTGCTGCTGAAAATGCGCGACAAGGCCAAGGAGGCCCCTCCCGCTTCTCAGCCGGACGAAGAACCTGTTTCACCGACAAATCAGGAGGATACGCTGTGAAACGACCTGCATTGCTGAGCGGTCTCTTGCTGCTTGTGATAATGGGCCTGACTTTGACACTGGCCCAGAACCATCGCTTCCGGGCAGGTGTCCCCTATTGGGAACCCGACGCGGAATTCGCGGAGGACGTCTTCACCTTCGTCCGCATTCGCTGGTCTTCCGGGCAACGTGGTTGGGGCGGTTGGGGCCGCAGAGGAGGTTGGGCCACGGACATGCCCTACAGCGATCTCAATTTCTCCTACCGCCTGCAGCAGTTGACGGCCTTGGAAGTCAATCCGGACGGCCTTGTTTTGGAATTGACAAATCCCGAACTGTTCCACTATCCCTTCATCTATATCGTGGAGCCGGGGAGATTAAGGTTTACGGAGGACGAGGTGACCGCTTTACGGCAGTACCTACTCAATGGTGGGTTTCTCATGGTCGATGATTTTTGGGGCGAGTGGGCATGGGACAACTTCGCGTATGAGATGTCGCGGGTCTTCCCCAATCGCGTTCCGGAAGAACTTCCGCTGAGCCACCCCATCTTCCATGCCGTGTTTGATCTCAAGGAGAAACCGCAGATCCCCAACATCCGCCGGGCAATTAGCGGTCGTAGCGAGGGCATCACCTGGGAACGACCTGACGCCCGGGAGGTCCACTACAGGGCCCTCTACGATGACAAGGGCCGCATGATGGCCATCATCTGCCACAATACCGATCTAGGGGACGGCTGGGAGGAGGAGGGCGTAGACAAGTGGTACTTCCACGAGTTCTCCGAGAAGAAGGCCTACCCCATGGGGATCAACATCGTCTTCTACGCCATGACCCACTGACTCACGAACCCACTGACCCACCAAAGAAAGGAACGACCCTTGACGACTGAGCAGTACGAATCCGAGCGCGTGGCGGTTGAGGAGATCAAAGAGGCCCGAGAGAAGATGCGGGCCGAACTCTCCAAGGTGATCGTAGGCCAGCACGACGTCATCGAGCAGTTGTTCATCGCGGTGCTGGCGGGGGGACACTGTCTGCTGACCGGCGCGCCGGGCCTGGCCAAGACCCTCTTGGTGAGCTCCTTGGCTCAACTCTTTGACCTGACCTTCCAACGAATTCAATTCACCCCGGACCTCATGCCTGCGGATATTACCGGTACGGAGATCCTGGAGGAGACGCAGGGACATCGCCGCATGGTCTTCGTCGAGGGTCCTATCTTCGCCAACATGATCCTGGCCGATGAAATCAACCGTACCCCACCGAAGACCCAGGCGGCCCTGCTGGAAGCGATGCAGGAGCATCAGGTCACGGCCGTGGGGATCACACATGTGTTAAGCGAGCCCTTCTTCGTCTTTGCCACCCAAAACCCCATCGAGATGGAAGGGACCTACCCCCTACCCGAGGCGCAACTGGATCGGTTCATGTTCAACGTGCGCATAGGCTATCTCCCGGAAGAAGAGGAGATCGCCGTGGTGTCTCAGATCACAACCACCGACCCGGAGCCCATCCAGTCGGTCTTCAGCGGCGCAGACTTGATCCGCTTTCACGGCGTGGTCCGCAAGGTCCCCATCGCCCAGGACGTCGTGCGCTATGCCGTGCGCCTGGCCGCCGCCTCACGACCCGGACAGGAGAAATCGCCCGACTTCATCAACGACTGGGTGACCTGGGGTGCCGGCTTGCGGGCCTCGCAGTACATGGTCTTGGGGGCCAAGGTACGTGCCCTGCTGGACGGCCGGACCCACGTCAAGTTTGCAGACATCGAGGCCCTGGCGCACCCGGTCCTGCGGCATCGCGTGCTGATCAACTACCGCGCCGAGGCGGAAGGTGTGGACATTGAAGATCTCATTGACCGCCTGCTCGAGGCTGTTCCGGCGGACCAAGACAGGTGAGCCCGGCGAAGAGACAAACCGGCTCGCCGGGGACAGGCTCGACCCAAACGGGCCTGATCGACCCGGCTTCCTTGATGAAGATCAAATCGATGGAGCTACGCGCCAAGGTCATTGTGGAAGGCTTCCTGCGCGGCATTCACCGCAGTCCCTATCACGGCTTCTCCTCCGAGTTCACCGAGTACCGGGCCTACACGGCGGGTGACGATCCCCGCTACATCGACTGGCGACTCTACGCGCGGAGTGACCGCCTCTATATCAAGAAGTATGAAGACGAGACCAACCTGCGCTGCCACCTGCTCGTCGACCACAGCCGTTCGATGGGCTACGGATCTCTGGCATACAACAAGTCACAGTATGCCGGCACGCTGGCGGCGACACTCGCCCGCTTTCTCTTCACCCAGGGCGACGCGGTCGGCTTGGCGACCTTTGATGAGCAGATCCGCCAGTACCTGCCCGCCCGTAATCGACCGAGCTTCCTCCATCGGCTGATGTTGGCGCTGGAAGGCGATCCCCAGGGCAGTAGCACCAACCTGGGGCCGCCACTCCAACGCATTGCCCAGCTACTGAGGCGACGCGGTATCGTCGTGTTGATCTCCGACCTGCTGACTTCGATTGATCGGCTGGAACAGGATCTTGGCGCCCTCTGCGCGGTGGGGCACGATCTGGTGCTCTTCCACATCCTGGACCCGGCGGAGTTGAACTTCTCCTTCGACGTGCCCGCCCTGTTCGAGGATGTCGAGACCGGACGGGACATGTACGTCGATCCTCGATCGGCGCAGCAGGCCTATCGTCAGCGGCTGGACAGACACCTGGCACAGGCGCAGTCCATCTGCCAAAAACTCGGGATTGATTACCATTTGTTCGCGACGGACCGGCCTTTCGATGTGGCCCTCATGGAGTTCCTGCAGGGCCGCAGCCAGCGGCGCAAGCAAATACGACCCAACGTCCACGCCCAGGCCAGGAGTTCGGCATGAGTTTTCTCTTCCCCCTGTTCCTGGCGGGCGCGGCTGCCATCGGCGTGCCCATCTTGCTGCACTTGATCCGGCGCTCCACCCGGACTCGGGTCACCTTTAGCACACTCATGTTTCTCAGCCCGACCCCACCCCGCTTTCAGCGACGCAGCCGTTTGGAAAACCTGCCCTTGCTGCTGCTTCGCTGTCTGGTGGTCTGTCTGCTGGCCTTCGCCTTCGCCCGCCCCTTCTTCCCCGGGCCGCTTCCGCAGCAGAGCCTGCGTCAGGGCCGACGGATCGTTCTGCTGATCGATACCAGTGGCTCCATGCAACGCGCCGACCTCTGGACACAGGCGCTGGAGGCTGCCCAGGTCGAATTGGAACAGGCGACCCCGGAGGACCGAGTCTGCGTGATGAGCTTCGACCAAACCACGCAAACCTTGATCGGCTTCGCAGAGTGGAGCCAACTGGAGGCCGCCCAGCGGCTACCCGCGGTCGCCGAACACCTGAAAGAACTGCGGCCCAGTTGGCGTCGGACCCACCTCGGCCAGGCCTTGGTCGGTGCCGCCGAGACTCTGGAGGACGACGACGTCGGCGATGAATCCGTGCCCAGCGCGCAGGAAATCATTCTGATCAGTGACCTGCAGGAGGGCTGCCTCTTGGAGGCCCTCCATGCCTACGAATGGCCCTCGGACATCCAACTGACCGTCAAGCAACTGGAAACAGGCGGCAAGACAAACGCCAGCCTACAGCTTGTCACCACTCAGGACAGCGGGAGTGCGGGAACGGACGGGCACATTCGGGTCCGCGTCGGCAACTCTTCGGACGCCGTCACCGATCATTTCGGATTGAGCTGGAGCGATACCACCGGCGACAAGATCGGCGAAGAAGTGGCCCATGTCACCGTCATGCCGGGCCAGAGCACCGTCGTGCGTGTACCGCAGCCACCGGGATCACCCGGGGGACACGCTCTTGTCCTGACCGGCGACGATCATGATTTCGACAACACGCTCTACATCGCCCCGCCGCTGGAACGTTCGACGGACATCGTCTACCTCGGCGCCGATGACCCTAACGATGCCAAAGGCATGCTGTACTTTCTGCGGCGGGCGCTAGAGGTCGACAACGGTCTCAACACACGCGTCTTGGCTCGGCCCAGCCACCGCCCCTTCCCCGCGACCGACATCGAAGGCGCGCAAATGGTCATCGTGACAGAGCCGGTGATCGGGGAGGGTCAGGCCGCTCTGCGTCGTTACCTCGACTCGGGACGGACCCTCTGGCTCGTCCTCAAGGCCCCCGCCGACATCGAGACGCTGGCCCAGCTCACGGGCCGCAGCGATCTCCAGGCGGAGGAGGAAGAGGTGTCCACTCGGACGGGCCACTACAGTATGCTGGGCCGCATGGATTTCGCGCATCCACTGCTGGTCCCCTTTGCCGAACCCCGTTTCGGTGACTTCACCCACATCCACTTCTGGCGGCATCGGCGCGTCACGCTACCGGAGGAACTGGAGGCACGAGTCTTGGCCCATTTTGACACCGGTGATCCCGCTTGGTTTGAGGTGAGCGCCGGCAAGGGCAAACTTCTCGTGTGGACCGCCGGCTGGCATCCGGGGGACAGTGATCTGGCCCTCTCCTCTAAGTTTGTCTCGCTCATCTATTCCATCCTGGAGTATAGCGGCGTCATGGCCGCCCGCGAATCACAGTACGCGATTGGGGATGCCGTCCCCGTGCCCCGCGACGTACTCACGGGATCTCCGCGGCCGGAGGTTCGCAAGCCGGATGACTCGCGGGTCCCCCTCGAGGAGGGCTGGGAGCATTTTTCCGAGACCGATCTTCCCGGCCTCTACCAACTCGGCGGAGCGTCTGGGAGTCGCGTTTTTGCGGTGAACCTGCCCCCGGAAGAATGCCGGACCGCCCCCCTAGCGCTAGATGACCTCGAAAAACTGGGCGTGCGTCTCGCCGGCGCCCCTGGAGATGTCATCCGCGAAACCGAACAGACGCGACTGCTGACCGGCCGCACAGAGATCGAATCCCAGCAGCAGATTTGGCGTCGCATCGTGCTGATTCTGTTGATTGCGCTGCTGATAGAAATTTGGCTGGCCGGCTGGCTCACACGGCCGGCGCCGCTGATTCCGGGAGAACCGACATGATCGAAAACCTCTTGCGTGAACAACTCGAACCGCTGGTGAAACGTCGCAAGGGCCTCTTTCTCGCCCGAGGTCTCGGTCTCACTTGGCTGGTGGCGGCAGGCCTGGGTCTGCTGCTCATCGGGGTCCATTGGCTATGGGCATGGAGTTCCCTCTGGGCGGTGGCTGTCCTGTGCGTGGCAACACTCATCATGACGATACGGGTGCTCATTAAATCTAGAGCACTGCAGCCCGATTATGGCGACGTGGCTCGACGTATTGAACAGTCTCATCCCAAGCTCAAGGCCATGATCCGCGCCGCGATCGAGCAACGCCCCCAGTCAGCAGATGGGGAATTCGGATACCTACAAAAGGGACTGATTAGAGAAGCCGTCGTCCATGCCACCTCCCATGACTGGGTAAAGAGTGTCCCCACCCAAACCCTGGTCTGGGCGCATTTGGGTCGGCTCGCCGCGCTGGTGCTGCTCTTCTTCGTGCTGGCCCAGTTGCTGCCGGCCTTCTCCCTGATGTCACCCGTCCAGCGAGGGGTCTTGGCCAAACGCAACTATTCCGTGACCGTCAGCCCGGGTGACACCACCGTCGAATTGGGCGCCCCGGTGGTGATCGTGGCTCGCTTCGACGATCTGCTGCCCAGCGACGCGACCCTGGTCTATGGCGAAGATTCGCAAGAGTCTATTCGGGTCAGCCTATCCAAAAATCTCGCCGATCCCGTGTTCGGGGGCATTCTCCCGGAAGTCACCGCGAACATGGTCTATCATATCGAGTTCGCCGAGGGCCGCTCGCGCGACTACCGGATCAAGGTCATAGAGCATCCCGCCTTGACGCGTGCCGATGCCAAAATCGTCTATCCGGCCTACACCAAGCTGGCAGAAAAAGAGATCGCCGACACACGCCGCGTGACCGTGGTGGAAGGTTCCGAGGTGACGCTGAGCTTCGTGCTGAACAAGCCCGTTGCCGTGGCCCGGCTCGTCCCCAAGGAGGGGACACCGGTCGAACTGACCGTCAGCGAGGAATATCCCAACGTCTACACGACCGCCTTCACAGCCCAAAGCTCCCAGCGCTTTCACCTCCATCTCACCGACGCGCGGGGACTGAAGAACAAAATGCCACCTCGCTTCGGTGTTGAAGTACTCACGAATCTGCCCCCGGATCTCAAACCCCTCTTCCCCAATCGGGACATCGTGGCCTCCCCCTTGGAGGAACTGACATTGGAGGCTCAGATCACCGACGACTACGGGCTGACTGACTATGGGCTCAGTTTTACGCTGGTCGGAGGCTCAAGCCAGACCCTCTCTCTGGGCGCCGCGACGACCGACCTAGGGCAACAGCAGACGCTCCGCCACCTGTTGGCATTGGAGGACTTGAACGCCCAGCCCGATCAACTGCTCACCTACCACTTCTGGGCGGAGGACATTGGCCCCGAGGGGACGCCGCGGCGGACGGCGAGTGACATGTATTTCGCCGAGGTGCGCCCCTTCGACGAAATCTTCCGCGAGAGCCCCGCCTCGCAGAATGACCGCAATCGACAGGGCGGCCAAGGCGGTCAGCAAGGGAACTCGCCCGGCCAAGAGCTGACGCAGTTGCAGAAAGAGATCATCAGCGCGACCTGGAATGTGAAGCAGCAGATGGACCGGGCCCGTGACCCGAACGACTTCCGGGAAGACCTGGAGGTGGTGCGCGACGCCCAAGCCGACGCCTTGGCCCAGGCCGAAGCCGCACAGGCGGAGGCCGAGGATCCTGCGGCGCTCAGTGCGCTACAGGCAGCCATGGACTACATGAAAGTCTCACTGGGCCACCTGAGCGAAGCGGCGGAATCCGCCCAGGCCTCCGAACTGGCGCCCGCTCTCAGTCAGGAACAGTTCGCCTACCAGGAGCTGCTCAAGCTGCGGGCACGGGAGCATCAGATCGCCCGCGCCCAGGGTGGCGGCGGTGGTGGTGGTGGCGGCTCCGCCCGCTACGATGAACAACTGCGGCAATTGGAGCTGACCCAAGAGGAGGACCGCTACGAGAGCCAGCGCCTGGCGCAGTCCGAAGCGCAGGCGACGCAGCGTGAGGACCTCGTCGTTCACAACCGGCTGCGGACCCTGGCGCGTCGGCAACATGAGATGGCCGAGAAACTCAAGGAGGCCGAGGCCGCCCTGCGACAGGCCCGGACCGAGGAGGAGAAAGAGGAGATTCGGCGGGAACTCAAACGCCTGCGGGAAGAGCAGATCGAGGCCCTGCGTGAGGTCGACGAGTTGCAGCAGCGGATGGAACAGTCCCCGAACCGGCAGCGCATGGCCGAGGCCCGGCAACAGCTCAACGAGACCCGCGAACGGATGCAGCAGTCCACCGAACAGTTGGAGCGGGGAAATGTCGCCGAGGCCATCAGTTCCACCACGCGGGCCCAGCGTCAACTGGAGGAACTCCGGGACGCATTCCGCCGCCGCAGCTCGAGC
>JADFHU010000234.1 GCA_022567055.1 Planctomycetota bacterium | reverse complement strand
GTGGGGTCGACGGTCGTTGGCAGGGTATGATCAGTAAGAAAAACACCGGGGCCGATATGATGTGGCAGTTCCATACGGATCTGAATACGGGCCGCATCCGTGTTTGGCAGCAAGATGCTCCGTTCGTTTGGACGCCTGACGCGCCGGTGGAAGGAGAATGGGAGCACTGGGGTTTCTCCTTTGACGGAGACGCTCTGATCATCTATCGCGACGGTGTAGCACAGGTCGTAAACGAGGCATTCTCCTTCGGCACCGGGACGGATGCCGAGGTCATCATCGGCGCCATATCACCCGGCGGTTTCGAGTCGTTCCGCGGTGTACTTGATGACGTTCGCCTCTATGGCCGCGTGTTGACGCCCGGGGAAATCGCCTGGTTGACCGGACGTACCGTTCCGCTTGACCTATGAACGGAGCCCGGTGTGCTTGTCAACCGCCAATGGGACCACCGGACGACGGCAGAATGTACCCGTAATGTCTCTTTAGAAAGATCACTAATGGGACCGCCCTAGTTGATAAAGCGACAACAATTCTGCAACCAGGAACTATGCCCTGAGCTACCCTCTTTATGACCTTATTGAAGCCAATTCATATCTTGAAATGTATGACTCCATTTTGACACCACGGATACTGGTTTTGCACGAATTGACCCTGAAAAAGTGCTTGTTTTTGCCGAAAAATGGACATTTATCTATCGCATCGGATTCAATGAATGAGGTGAGTGACAGCCATTCTCGTCAGGAAACATGCGTGGGAAATCAGCTGTTTCACAGTGGTCCTATCTTGTCTTGACGAGCACAGGGAGATTGCATAACGTTGGGATCAAACAAGTTCGAATTATTGAGTAGGACAGGTTGATTAGCTTCAGCTTGACAGATTTCAAAACACTCAGTGTGTTTTTGCTTGACAGGCTTAATGCAAATCCATATGTATGTGCGCGTAGTGATTGCTGGCTCGGTGGAAACCGTAGTCTAATGGATTGTTTTCTCTGATCTTATTTTATTATAAGGAGATAATGTCATGGCAATGACGATGGCACCTGCTAAGCCGATGACCAAGAGTGAGATCGTATCGGGGATCGCTGATGCAACAGGATTGACAAAGAAGGACATCGGTTCTGTGTTTGAAGCAATGGCTGCTCAGATTAAAAAGAGTCTCGGTCGACGCGGTGCCGGTGCATACACCGTGCCCGGCTTGATGAAGTTGGTCGTACAGCGGAAACCTGCAACCAAGGCTCGTAAGGGTATCAATCCCTTCAATGGCGAAGAAACTGTATTCAAGGCCAAGCCAGCGCGCAATGTTGTGAAGATTCGGCCACTTAAGAATCTGAAAGACATGGTTTGACCTTTGGAAGATCAAAGACACGTCAAACAGGCCCACATGATATCATGATTATCTGGGCCTAGTTCTTGACTTCTTCCGTTTGCCTCTGGGTAATTGCTCAAGACGGCATAGGGGTCAGAAACTTCTATGCCAGTATAACGTGCTGGGTGAATGAGGGAATCACTCTGCCGAAAACTGGCACTGTCCGGGTTTCGATGAACTGAATTCCATTTCAAAATGTTGTGACTCCAACGTCTGTACCTTCGTATTAATTTTTGCGTGGGACAGGGGTTAAGCCCCCGCAAGACGATTAAACCCCCAACGACCGTGACCCACTAGTGGACACACTCGCGTTCGACATCTACGGCACCCTCATCGACACCGATGGCGTGGTATCCCAATTACGGGAATGGATCGGCCAGCAAGCCGAGACGTTTTCGCATCTCTGGCGCAGCAAGCAGCTTGAGTATTCGTTTCGGCGCGGGTTGATGCAACGCTATGAAAACTTTGCGGTTTGTACGCGTCAGGCATTGGAGTATTGCTGCGACTATCACCAGGTTTTGTTTTCGCCGGAGCAGAAAGACGCGATACTCGAGAGCTATCGCAAGTTGCCCGCCTATGCTGATGTCGACAGGAGCCTGACCGCATTGCGGGCGGCCGGCCATTCTCTTTATGCGTTTTCCAACGGCAGCGTCGAAGCCGTAGAGGAGGTTTTGGTCGCTAATGGTCTGAGGGATTTGTTTCTTGATGTTGTCAGTTGTGACCCGCTCAAGACATTCAAGCCGAACCCGGATGTTTATCATTATTTCATGCGGAAAGCGAATGCTTCAGACGACGCATGGCTGATCTCGAGCAATCCATTCGATGTCATCGGGGCAATTTCGGCAGGCATGCGAGCTGCTTGGGTTCGGCGTTCTCAGCAAGCGATCTTTGATCCATGGGGAATTGACCCAACTATAACCGTCAGTAGGCTGTGCGACCTTAATGAGAAAATTGCAAGCTACCAAATAACAGGCGGAAATGCGGCTAACAAGCAAAGCCACCGACCCCCAGAGGAGGCTGCTGATGTATTGCGCTAACGGCAAATTCACAAGCTTCTTTGTGCATTTCATCAGTTGTCTGACGGCGCTGCTAATCTGCATCAGGATCACTCCGGTTGCATCGGCTGAGGCGCCGACGATGGAGGTCGACGTGCTAGTTTACGGCGCCACGCCGGCAGGCGTTTGCGCCGCAGTGGCGGCGTCACGCGAGGGGGCTTCCGTGGTGCTGGTCTCGCCGTACACCTACGTGGGCGGGATGGTCAGCGGGGGCTTGAGTCTAAGCGACTCGAATCAGTGCGTCCGTCAATCGATGGGTGGGCTGTTTGTCGAGATTCACCAGCGGATCTACAAATACTACCAGGATGCCGGAGTAAAGCTCAACTACACAATCGATCTCACCAACAACGACAAGTGGACCTATGAGCCGCACGTGGCGGAGAAGGTGTTTCACGATTTGATCAATGAGGCCAACATTGCGCTGTATTTGGAGCACCGGTTGGTAAGCGTTACCAAGGAGTCGGCGCGGATCAAGACGCTCAAGACGAGCAAGGGCGTATTCCGTGCCGGACAGTTCATCGATGCGACCTACGAAGGCGATCTTCTAGCCGCAGCCGATGTGTCGTATGCTGTGGGGCGCGAAAGCAAGAAACAGTATGGTGAATCGCTCGCCGGGCACCAGTTCCCGAAGAAATCCGTCGAGATTTCGCCACTCGATGAAGCCGGCAAGCCGCTGCCGCTGTTGACCGGCGAATCGCTCGGTGAAGACAATGGTGACGAAAAAATTATGACGTATAGCTTTCGTGTCGTTGTCTCGACCGACCCTAACAATCGACAGCCTATGCCCGAGCCGGCCAACTACAACCCGGCCCGTTTTGAACTTGCCCGTCGGTACATAAGAGCCCATCCAGCAGCCGCGGGGAAAGACGTTGCGGTCGACGGATATCCGCTGCCTGGCAAGAAGATCGATTTGAATAACGGGATCAGCAAGCAAATATCGTCAGGATTGGTCGGCGCGAGCTGGGCTTGGCCTGAGGCGGGGTACGAAGAGCGTGAGAAAATCTGGGAAGCGCACAAACAGTATACGCTTGAGCTGATCTGGTTCTTAAAGACCGATCCAGTTGTGCCGAAGAAAGTTCGCCAGAAGTATGCGGCTTACGGCCTCCCCAAGGATGAATTCAAGAAGTACGGCGGGTGGCCGCCGGCGCTGTATGTTCGCGAGGGCCGACGCATGATCGGCGAGCACGTGCTCGCCCAGCACGACATATTACAAGACATTATAAAAGACGATTCGATTTGCATTAGCTCGTTCCCGATCGATTCGCACGACTGCCAGCGCGTGCCGACAGCCGATAGCAAGGGGTGGATCAACGAGGGCACAATTTTCCCTAAGCACACCAGTCGCAATCGCCGTGGTCGGCCGTACCAGGTGCCGTATCGATCGCTCACCCCCAAGCGCGATGAGTGCGTCAACCTATTGGTGCCGGTGTGTCTGTCGAGCACGCACGTGGCGTTCTCCAGCATCCGGGTCGAACCGACGTGGATGATGCTCGGTCAAAGTGCTGGCGTGGCCGCGGCCATGGCGCACGCGACCAAGACCGATGTCCAGAAACTACCGTATGACGCTTTGAAGCAGCGTCTGCTCCAGCAGAATATGGTGCTCGACCTGCCGGCGAAGAGTGTTGGTGCTCAATAGCTCAATAGACGTTGTTCGGCGGCCTGTGCTTGTCAACCGCCAGTGGGACCACTGTACGAAGGCAGAACATACCCGTGAAGTCTCTTTAGAAAGATCACTAATGGGACCGCCTTGGTTGATAAAACGACAACAGTTTTCCAACCGGGAACTGTGCCCTAAAGAACCCTCTTGATGACCTAAATAAAGCCAGTTCATATCTTGAAATGTATGACTCCATTTTGTCACCACAGATGCGGATTTAGCACGAATTGAACCCAAATGAACCCCCATTTGGGGCTGATTAAAGCCATTTTCAATAAATTTTGGGAGCGTATCGGATTCAATGCCCGATGCGCGTGACAGCCATTTAAATGAGGAAATAGCGTGGAAAATTAGCTGTTTCACAGTGGTCTCATTCATGGCTGACAAGTCAAAAGTTTTTCCAAAGGCGAAACGATCGACGCAGGCTCTCTGTTTCTGTATCATGTATGTCATGCTAATTTTTCCACAGCCACCTTACACGACCCTAATTCGATACAAGATTCAACCCACTGTGTGCACATGACGTGTGATTTGTTACGAGTCGGACGATGAATAGACTTGGCGTATTGGCATTCATATTGGTCTATGTTGGACAGGGATGGGGCGAAGAAATTGATTTCGCCAGTCAAATCCGCCCAATCCTGTCGAAGAACTGTTTCTCTTGCCACGGACACGATGAATCGCATCGCGAAGCGGACCTGCGGCTAGACACACGTTCAGGGGCTATCGATAGGCGAGATGGCACTGCAGCGGTTGTCCCCGGAAGCAGCAACAAAAGCGCATTGTTCGCGCGGATCATGTCCGATGATCCCGACGAGCGAATGCCGCCGGTCGATTCAGGCCAAGAGTTGACTGTCGAAGCAATTGACTTACTTCGACGTTGGATCGATCAAGGCGCAGAGTATGCGACTCACTGGGCTTTTATTAAGCCCGAGCGGCACTCTCGGCCAATGGTCAACGACAAGTCGTGGCCCAAAAACGCGTTGGACTACTTTGTCTTGAATCGGTTGGAAGCGGAAGGCCTTCGTCCCACGAAACAAGCGGACCGCTACACGCTGATTCGACGTTTGAGCTTGGACCTGATCGGGCTGCCGCCTACGCCAGACCAGATTGAACGGTTCGTTTCTGACGTGTCGCCCAAGGCATACGAAAGTCTGGTCGACCGCTTGCTCGATTCGCCGCACTACGGTGAACGTTGGGCGCGCGTCTGGATGGATTTGTCGCGCTATGCGGATACGCAAGGTTACGAAAAAGATGCTCAGCGTACCATTTGGCCATGGCGTGACTGGGTTATCAAGGCACTCAATGACGACATGCCATACGATCAGTTCACTACGGAACAACTTGCCGGTGATCTACTGGCCAATGCGAATTCACAGCAGGTGTTGGCCACTGCTTTTCATCGAAACACGATGACCAACACCGAAGGGGGCACCGACGACGAGGAATTTCGCGTGGCCGCCGTCAAAGACCGTATCGACACGACCGCGGTGATTTGGTTGGGGCTTTCTGTTGGCTGTGCCAAGTGTCATTCACACAAGTACGACCCTATCTCGCAGACTGAATATTATCAATTGTTTGCTTTTTTCAACCAAACTGTGGATGCCGATCGAGGCGACGATGCGCCCAAGCGGGCGTTGCCTTCGGCATTCTACTACCAACAATATAAGACTCTAGTCGCGCAGTTAGCGGCGGCGAAAAAACAATTCCGAGATTCGTCGCCGGACAAAGAGAGTATTTTGAAAACGATTTCAGAGCTTGAAGCTCAATTTCAGCAAAAGGTTTTGGCGATAAAGACGCCTGCTGTCCCAGTTATGAAGGAATTACCCAATCAGAAACAACGAAAAACGCGTCTATTGATCAAAGGCGACTTCCTCAATCCAGGACCGACCGTTGAGACGCGTGTGCCCATAGTGCTGCATAGGATGCCGGAACATGCTCCCATGAATCGGGAGGGATTCGCGCGGTGGCTGATGGACAAGCAAAACCCGCTGACGGCCCGTGTGACTGTCAACCGGATTTGGTCGCGCATGTTCGGCATCGGTTTGGTCGAGACGGAAGAAGATTTCGGTACTCAGGGCGAACTGCCCAGCCATCCGGAGTTGCTGGATACACTGGCCATTGAGTTTCGAGACACGCATCGCTGGTCGCAAAAAAAACTGTGCAAAACAATAGTCATGTCGGCGACGTATCGACAATCGTCACAGGTCACGCCTGCACTCTTGAAGCGTGATCCTCGGAATCGCCTACTGGCACGTGGCCCACGTTTTCGACTCGAAGCCGAAATGATCCGAGATCAGGCACTTGCCGTCAGTGGATTACTAAGCCACAAACTTTACGGACCACCCGTGATGCCTCCACAACCGGAGGGGATTTGGAAGACGGTTTACAACAGTGGCCGTTGGGTGAATAGCCTGGGCGAAGATCGCTATCGCCGTGGTTTATATACGTTTGCCAAACGAACGACTGCCTATCCGTCGTTCCTACTAATGGATGCCGGCAGCGGTGAAGTTTGTCTGCCGCGACGGATCCGCACCAATACCGTGACCGCGGCGTTGGTTACGTTAAACGACCCCGTCTATACTGAAGCTGCTCAAGCACTTGCCCGTCGTTTGGTCGTCGACGTAAACAGTGATGTAACACAGCGGGCTGCGTTCGCTTGGCGACGGGTAACGGGTCGTCCTCCGCAGCAACAGGAAACGCAGCGCATCGTGCGACTCTTCGAGGCGCAACTTGATCACTTCCGTGACAATGAAGAAGCAGCTCGCAAGATGGCCACCGTTCCACTTGGAAAACTGCCTGAGGATATGGAGGCAGCTGAGTTAGCCGCGTGGACAGTTGTTTCCAGCGTGCTTTTGAATCTTGACGAGACTCTCACCAAGGGATAGTGCCGTGAACGCTTACGAAGAATACTTGCAAGCGCTGACTCGCCGTCACTTTTTGGCGGGGTGCGGCGTGGGTCTGGGCGGCATGGCGCTGGGGTCGTTGATAGGTGGAAATCTGTTGGCGAAGGATCGTGAGAACCTTAACCCAATGGCGGCACGACAACCATATTTTGCACCCAAGGCCAAGAACGTCATCTATTTGCATATGGCGGGCTCTCCGTCCCAGCTTGAACTTTTTGATTACAAGCCGGTGCTAAAAAAGCACGATGCGCAGGCCTGCCCGAAAGAATTTCTTGACGGAAAGCGCTTTGCTTTCATTCACCCTGACGCCAACCCGGTGATGATGGGGCCCCTGTTTGACTTCCAACAACACGGGCAAGCGGGAACGTGGATCAGCGAGCTGTTGCCTAACATCGCAGCCGTGGCAGATGAACTGTGCGTCATTCGCGCCATGTTCACAACGCAGTTTAATCACTCGCCAGCGCAGCTACTGTTGCACACGGGAGATCCGCGATTTGGAAGTCCAGCGATGGGATCCTGGGTGACCTATGGCCTGGGAAGTGAAAACGAAAACCTGCCCGGTTTCGTGGTTTTGGTTTCAGGCGGCAAGACACCCAGCGCCGGAAAAAGCGTGTGGGGCAGCGGCTATCTCCCGAGCGTCTATCAGGGAACGCAGTGCCGCAGCACGGGCGATCCTATTTTGTATCTTTCCAATCCACAGGGGCTCGACCGGGCCTCGCGTCGCAGACAGCTTGACGCGCTGCGTGACTTAAACGAAATGCAACACCGATCCATGGGTGACCCTGAAACCATTTCTCGCATCTCACAATACGAACTCACATTTCGCATGCAGACTACGGCCGCCGAGGTGATGGACATTTCGCGTGAAACGAAGGCAACATTGGA
>JADFHU010000233.1 GCA_022567055.1 Planctomycetota bacterium | reverse complement strand
AGAATGTATCGTTTTACATCAAGGACGGCCAGGGGAACAGCGTGACCAAGACGGCGGTGGTCAATGAGATCCTCATTGATCCCTCCACGGGCGAGACCCAACTCAAGGTCCTGGAGGGTACCGGTGGCGAGACGACCGAACTCGTCAATGATCCCTATACCGGAAAATCCTATTTGAGAATGATCGAGTCGAAGCCCATCGAACATACGGTGCCTCTGGAAGATGTCACCATGGTCAATGCCGATGGGGCCGGGTTCCTGGACATCCGCAATGCCACCAACCGTCAATTCGCCAGTTCCCTGGTCGGCAAGACTATTCGCTTCAACAAGCTGGTTGATCCGGCCACCGGGGAATTGCAGGAACTCACCGGTCTGGTGGAGTCCGTGGAGACCAATCCCTACACGGGGTTGAATTCCGTCAATGTGGAGGTGAAAGGAACTCGCCACGTTGTCGAACTCGACAAAATTAGAGCGATCACCCAATAGAGTCAACAGTCACGACAGGGAGGATAAACCAAAACTGTCCGTGACCGACAAAAGGAGAGACGACACATGAGTGTTGCACTGTCAGCAGGCGTATCAGGGTTGCAGGCCCATCAGCGGATGCTGGACGTGGCGGGGGCCAATCTCGCCAACGTGAACACCACGGCCTACAAGGCCACCAAGGTGAGCTTCAGTGAACTGTTTAGCCAGACTCTGGTCAACGCCTCGTCCCCCACGCAAACCGCCGGTGGTACTAACCCCCAGCAGATAGGCGCCGGTGTGGGGATTGCCAGTGTCGTCCGGAACACGGCCCAGGGCGGCATCGTCAAGACGGGTAATCCGCTTGACGTGGCCATCGAAGGAGAGGGCTACTTCGTGGCCTTCGACGGCGGAAAGGATGTCTACACCCGCGCCGGGACCTTGGCCGTGGACGAGAATGCCACGCTGGTCGACGTCTCGACCGGTTTCCGTATCCAGAGAACCACCTCCACGGGCGAGGCGGATGGTTTCCAGATCGCCGGCGACAGTACCATTCGTATCCCCTTTGACCAACCCATGAAACCCAAAGCCACCACCCAAGTGGATCTCACCGGCAACCTCAGTGCCAACCTCTCCCTCGCCACCGCGCAGACCCAGTTGCTTACCTCGAACATCACCTTCACCGAGAATGGGGTCAATGCGTCAGCGGCCACGGAACTGGCCGATCTGGATCAGATGAGCTTTACGGGTGCATCGGCCAGCGCCGGCACCACCACATTGGCCATCACCGGATTCACACACGCCGGGACCGCTATTTCGGCCACGGCCACCTTCAGCTTCACCGACGAAATGGACGATTTGCTCACGGCCATTAAAACGGCGATCGACAGCGCCATCAGCGCGCAGGGAGAATCTACCACCGTCGCCGTGGCCCTGTCGGGCGGCCAGATTTTGATCACCGACAGCGCTTCGGGCTACAGCAAGATGGACTTCAATATGACCTATGCCGACACCGGCAATACGACCTTGAAGATGCCGGGCTATTATGAAATGACCACGGTCGGGGGGGACGAGGTCAAAGACATCAGCATCACGGTGTTTGACGGTGCCGGTGCCCCCCACACTCTCTCGGGCGCCCTGGTGCGGACCGACACCGCCAACACCTGGGATTTTTTGGTCACAGCGGTCACCGGACAGGTGAATGCCATCACCAACCTCGGCAGACGCATCGACGGCATCAGTTTCGATGCGGACGATGGTGGCTTTAAGGGAATTCCCAGCACGGGTGACAAGATCGTCACCATCCAATTCGGCGACGGTACTGCCACTGCCCAGAATGTGACCTTCGACTTGGGGACCGTGGGTAAATTCACTGGTTTGACCCAGGTCGGTGGTCCGTCCACGGCGGTAGCGACCGATCAGAACGGCTTTGCCAAGGGGGACCTCGCGTCGCTATCGATCAGCAACGAAGGGACCGTGGTCGGCGCCTTCTCGAACGGCATTAAGAGAGACATAGCAATCCTCAAACTGGCCCTATTCAGGAACCCCCTCGGTTTAGAAGCCCTCGGTAAGGGATACTATGCGCCCACCGTGAACTCCGGGACGGCCGTGGCCACCCGAGCACTCACCGGGGGTGCCGGCAGTTTACAGGGCAGTGCCCTGGAGAAATCAAATGCCGATGTGGCCACTGAATTCGTGAACCTGATTCAGGCCCAAAACGGTTTCCAGGCCAATGCCCGAACGATACGGGTGGCCAATGACATCCTGCGAGAATTGACACAACTGATTCGGTAACGTCTAACCCGAAAGCCCCCATGTTCTACGCCCCATTACCCAACCCAGAGGCCCATCGTTTCTCTGACCTTCCGCAAGCGCTCTTGGCACTGAGTCCGCATGAAAAGTGGTCCGCGCTAAGGCAGACCGGAGGGGACAGCCTGGGCTCCAGCCAGTGGTTCATGATCGTCATAGCTATCCTCTTGATTGTCCTGGTGGCGGTCTTGGTCAAGGTCGGCTACAACCGCATCCAAGACGAAAAGGTCCGCGCGGAAGAACGCTTTCTTGAAAACGTCCGACGACGTCACCTCAGCGTGCGCGAGTATCATATGTTGCGTGAAATCTACGCCAAGAGTGGTTTGCGGCATCACGATGCCATATTCAAGGACATCAAGGCCTTCGAACGGGGCTCGGCTCTGGTGGTGGCCGATCAGGTCGCAGAACAGGGTCAGGCCATGGAGACGCGCGTTCAGGCCGAAATGGCGTTTCTCAAAGAGAAGATGGGCTTTGGCGGTCTGAAAACTGCCGAACCGGAGCTGCCCCGCCCCAAGACCAAAACCCGGACTAAGGGGAAACACAAACTGACGACGCGGGACATCCCCATGGGCAAGCCTCTCAAGATCACCCGACGGTTGGGGACGACCTCCAATGAACTCCGGGCCACCATTGTCGATAACGACGAGACGAGCCTGACCATCACGCTGGACGCCCCGATAAAGGTCACCTTCGGCGAGCTGTGGCGGGCCCACTACCAGTTTGGGGCCTCCGTCTGGGAGTTTGACACGACCGTGATAAGCTTCGACGGGGACAGGCTGGTCCTGAAACACAGCGACGACGTGCGTTTCATCAACCGCCGCCGCTTCGCCCGTGTCCCGGCCCACAATATCGCCTTCATCTCCAAGTTTCCCTTCACCAAAGAGATCACCACGGATTCTCTCGAAGGTTGGAAACCTATCGAGTTTGTGCCGGCTGTCGTCACGGAATTGGCCGGCCCCGGCCTGCGCGTGGAGGCCCCACTCGATGTCAGCATGAACGAACGTATTCTGGTGGTGTTTAAATTGGAGCCAGTGTCAGCGGAGGGCACTGCCGCCGAGGCGTCCGCCGGATCGCGCATCATCGAAGACATCGGTATCGTCCGACGCGTGGAATCCCAGGGTGACACACGCAGCATCGGCATCGAACTGATCGGTTTATCCGACGCCAACATCGATGAACTCGTCAAAGTGACCAATCTGGGCGCGCTGGTCTCCAGAAGAGAAAACACGGAACAGCCCCAGGCCGAGCAGCCGGAGGCGACCGGGGTCATGGCCCAGGTCGCGGCAGAAGAACAGTAGACCCATGGCAGAGATCGCACCCCAAGTCAGCTCCAACGCCGACGCCCTCATCCTGGACTTTGACATCATCGCCCACAACATGGCGAACGTCAGCACGGCCGGGTACAAGCGGCGTGTGAACGGGTTCGCGGCGGCCTTGGACGCCCAGATGGCCCAGGCGACGGGAGCGACGTCAGCCGACGTCAAACTCTACCAGGCCGTTGATTTTTCCCAGGGCCCGCTAGAACAGACCCAACGGGCCCTGGACTTCGCGATTCAAGGCAAGGGATTTTTTGTGCTGGAGACCGCCGAGGGACTCAAATACACCCGCAATGGCATGTTCAGCACCGATGCGACGGGACAACTGGTCAACTCGGAAGGCCATCTTGTGGCAGGCAAGGACGTGAGTCCGATCTTGATTCCCCCGGGGGTGGACCTCAGGCAACTTCACGTGACGCCGCAAGGCAGCATCAGCCATGACGGGGTCGTGCTGGGCGCCCTGCGTATCGAAGATTTTGGGGATGCCGAAAATCAACTCCGGCCGGTGGGTGCGAGCACCTTCATCGCGCCTGCGGGTTTGAGCAGTACGACCCTGGACGACGCGGTCGTTCAGCAGGGATTTCGGGAGTCCTCCAATGTAAAGATCATGGAAGAACTGGTCGGCATGATCACGGTGTCTCGCCTCTATGAGGCCAACATGAGATTCCTGTCGGCACAAAAGGACCTAGGCGCGAGCCTGATGAGCGTGGCCATGGGATAGGATCACGGCGCCGCCGGATCCGATAGGGCAAGGAGTTTTGACCAATGTTACGAGCGTTTTCAACGGCAGCCACCGGCATGACGGCACAGCAGACCATGGTGGACGTCATCGCCAACAACCTGGCCAACGTGAACACCACGGGGTTCAAGCGCAGTCAGATCGATTTCAAGGACCTGCTCTACACCCAGATGGTTGTCGCCGGGGCCGAAGTCGCCGCCGGGGTCAACAGTCCCGGGGGCGTTGAAGTGGGCAATGGAGTTCGGGTGGCAGGCACGATCAAGGTCTTCCAACTCGGCGAGTTGGAAAACACCGGAAACCCCCTCAACATCGCCATCCAGGGGGACGGCTTCCTTCAAGTGACCTTGCCGGACGGGACCACCCAGTACACCCGCGACGGCGGGCTGCAACTCAACGCCAATGGGCAGTTGGTCACGGCCGGTGGCTATGCCTTGGAGCCTGCGATCACCATTCCAGCCGACTCTGAAAAGATCGAGATTGGTCCCGATGGGATCGTCAATAGCTTCACTGCGACGGGTAGGAGTGCCGTCGGCAACATTCAATTGGCCCGATTCCTCAATCCGTCCGGCCTGAAAAGCGTGGGCAACAACCTCTTTGCGGAGAATGAGGCCAGCGGCACGCCGACCACGGGGACACCCGGAACACCCGGCTTTGGCAGCCTGCAATCGGGGTTCCTGGAAAAGTCCAACGTGCAAATGGTCACAGAACTGGTCAACCTCATCAAGGCCCAAAGGGCTTACGAGATCAATTCACGGGCCATCCGGGCGGGTGACGACATGTTACGAACGGCCAATGAGATTGTCCGATAGGAGTGAACCCCCATGAAACAGGCAAGCCCGAAGAGAATCCCCAGTTTGGCCCAATTGGCACGCTTGGCCCAGTTTGTCCTGTGGGTCCCGGTCGGCCTCCTGGTCCCGGTCCAGGGACAGGGCACCGAAAGCCCCTCCTTAAAGATCTTCCTGCCGACGCAGATCAAGATCACCAACAGTCTGCTACGGCTAGGCGACATTGCCGTCGTGCGCGGGGACGAAGCATTGGCGCTCAGGGCCAGTCAAATCAGTCTGGGACGCATGTTCGTGCCCAACCAAAAGGTGGTCTTAAGTCGATCCACCCTCTTGAGTCGCCTGGCCAGTCACGGCATCACCGGCCGTCAGGTCACCATCTCCGGCGCATCCAAGGTCACCGTGCAACGGGACCAAAAGGCCATCAGCGGCCAGGAACTGACCGAGCTGGCCCAAACGTTCCTGGAAGAGAGTTTCGACCCGCCCGGCAAAATCAAGACTCAAGCGCTTCGAGTCCCCCAGTTCATCTACATCGATCCTAAGCTTAAGGAAGTCCATTTTGTGCGTAAACTGCACCCCAGCAGCAGTCCCGGCTACGCGCGTGTGACGATTACCGCGATGGCCGATGGCCAGCCCTTGGCCACCCGTGACGTCTCCTTCCGACTAGAGCATGAGACAGCGCGGATCGTGGCCAAGGGGGCGCTGGCGAGAGGCGCCAAACTCACGCCGGAAAACACAGTGATAGAGACGCATTTTTCCCCCAGACCTCAACTGCCCGGCTGGAAGCCCCCCTACGGCAAGGTCCTCAAACGCCCCCTCGCCGCGGGCATGGAAATCACCTCCGCGCTGGTGATGGACCCTGCCCCTTCTATGCCACCCATTACCCTGAAAGCCAACAAACTCGTGATTATCCGAATCAAGCGCCCGGGCTTTCAAGTGACGGTGGACGGCATCACCGAAAGCGCGGGTCGCACCGGCGATGTGATCCGAGTCAAGAACATTGATTCTCAACGGATCATTCACTGCACGATCAAATCGGATGGGACTGTCGAGCCCCTCATCTAGAAAGGAAAGCCCATGTCAACTTTCAGCCATCGTCTGGCGATCGCCCTGCTGCTGTTGGGTGTCATCACCCCTCACGCCGAGGCCGGCTCGATCTGGGCCAAACGGAGCAAAAACGCCCGGGACGTCTTCACGGATGACGTCGCCCGCAACGTGGGAGATATCATTACCATCTTGATTAGCGAATCCAGCAAGATCGACAACAAGGCCAAGCGAGACCTGCAGAAGACGACGGACCGCAGCGCCAATCTCATGGGGATCACGGAGTCCACCGGGAATCTGCTGCCGCTCATGCCCGTCATCAACATCGACGCCAAGGGGAAAAACGATCTCAAGAGCAAAGCAGACTACCAGGACGAACGCAGCTTCGAGGATCTGATCACGGTGATGGTGATCGACATCCTGCCCAACCGCAATCTGGTCGTGGCCGGCACCCGTCGCCGCGACATCGCCGGCGACATCCAGACCGTGGAAGTCAGCGGCATCGTCAGACCCAGCGATATTTCCTTTAGCAACACCGTGCAAAGCCAACAGATTGCCAATTTCTGTCTGGTCACCGTCCACAAAGGCATCTCCGATCCCTATACGAAGCCCGGCTGGTTCGGACGGGTCCTTGACGTGGCGTGGCCCTTCTAGTGAGGTCCCACAGGTTGACCATGACACATTCATCGCGCTTTCGACTTCAGACCCATCTCCTGCTGGTGACCCTTCTCCTCTGGCCCCTGTCCACCCTGCGGGCGGAGCGGATCAAAGACATCGTGGACATCAAGGGCATCCGCAGCAACCCCCTGAGCGGGGTCGGGTTAGTCATCGGTCTGGGAGAGAATGGCGATAGCACCGGCGTGTCTCAACAGATGCTGACCAACATCCTGCGGGGAACGGGCCTCGTCCTGCCCCCCTCTGTCCTCAAGGGCAAAAACAATGCCGTCGTCATCGTCACGGGACAATTGGGACCCTTCGCCCGCACGGGGTCTCGTTTTGACGTGAACGTCTCCGCAATTGGCGATGCCAAGAGCCTGACCGGCGGGACGCTGCTGCCCAGCCCCCTGCGGGGGTTGGACGGTCAAACCTATGCCGTCGCCGCCGGCCCCATTTCCTTGGCCGGTTGGGTCGCCTCGGGCGAACAGGCCTCGGTGACCAAGAACCATCAGACGGTCGGACGGATCCCGGGGGGCGCCACGGTGGAATTGGAGGAGCTTTCCTCCTACTTCGAGTTCCTGGGCGGCCAACGGATCGTGACACTTGAACTGCGAAACAACGATTTCTCCACGGCCATCCGTATCGCTGAAGCCATCAACGAGACCTATCCGGAGAGCGCCGTGGTGCTGGATCCCGGCACCATTCGTGTCGCCATTCCCGATCATGTGCAGAACAGTCAAATCCCGGGCTTCGTGGTCGCGATTCAGGAGCCCTCCGTGACCGTCGACATGGAGGCCTCTGTGGTGGTGAATGAACGCACCGGCACCATCGTCGTGGGAGCACATGTGGCCATCTCTGCGACTGCCATCGCCCACGGGTCGCTGGTGGTCAGTATCTCCGAAACAGAGAGCGTCTCTCAACCCGGCCCCTTCTCGCAGGGCCAAACGGTCGCCAGCCCCCAGACCAGCTTGGAGGTAGAGGAGGCGACGGGTTCACTCATTCTGCTGCCCCATGCCGTCACGGTGTCCGAGTTGGCCAACGCACTGAACCGCATCGG
>JADFHU010000232.1 GCA_022567055.1 Planctomycetota bacterium | reverse complement strand
AGGTGCCAGCCCGTGTACCACTCCTCGTGGTCGTAATCAGCGCAGCGGTTGTCGTTGTCGTAATCGATACCCCTGATTGCCCCAATCCCATGTTTCGATTACGATTACGACAACGACAACGATCGGGAATGTAACCCGGAAATGAACGAGGCCTGAAAAACGAGTATGAGTGCCCTTCAAGAAATAGCGGTTCCCGAACTGGGGATCGATGAAGTGGAAGTGATCGACATCCTGGTAGAGGTGGGCGAGCAGGTCAACGTCGAACAGGGGCTCATCGCCGTGGAGGGAGACAAGGCCACCATGGACATTCCCTCTCCCGCGCAGGGCAAGGTCAAGGAGATCCGCGTCCACACGGGCGACCGTATTTCGACCGGCACACAATTCCTCCTGTTGGAAGTCGATGAGGAAGCGGGCGCTTCCCAAACCGCCGAAGTGCCTCCGTCGGTCGAATCGCTCCTGTCAGCCCGCGCGGAATCGTCGCCGCAGCGGCGGGCGCCGGCTCGAGGCCCCAAACCGCCTCCCGTTCCAGCACCTCCCCCAGCGGACGCCGTGCCCGGCGCACCCATCTTCTCAGCCCCCTCGGTCCGGCGTCTGGCCCGCGAGTTCGGCGTCGATCTGACCCAGGTCAGGGGCACGGGTCGCAAGGGCCGCCTGCTCAAGGTGGATGTGCAGACCTTTGTGCGGCAGGCCCTCGCGCGCGGACCCCAGACGGGTGACGGGCTGCGGGTGGCCGCCCCGCGCCCAGTCGATTTCGCCAAGTACGGAGCCATCGAAGAGGTCGCCCTCACCCGCATCCAGAAGCGCTCCGGTCCCGCCCTGCACCGCAACTGGGTCACCATCCCCCATGTCACTCAGTTCGATGAGGCCGACTTCACCGAGGTCGAGGCCTTTCGCAAGGATCACAATGCCAAGCTGCCCGAGGAGGGTGGGACGAAGCTGACGCCCCTGGTCTTCATCCTCAAGGCTGTGGCCGCCGCGCTGACCAAGTTTCCCAGGTTCAACAGCTCTCTTTCCGAAGGGGGTGACAGTCTCATCTTCAGAAAGTACATTCACCTGGGCGTGGCCGTGGATACCCCCGAGGGTCTCGTCGTGCCCGCACTGCGTGACGTCGACCAAAAGGACATCTTCCAACTGTCCACAGAATTGGTCGATCTCTCGGGCAGGGCGCGGGAGGGCAAGCTGGCTATCGACGAACTCCAGGGCAAGTGTTTCACCGTGTCGAGCCTGGGGGGCATCGGCGGGACGCAGTTTACGCCCATCATCAACGCGCCGGAAGCGGCGATCCTCGGCGTGGCACGGGCGTCCCTGAAACCGATATGGGACGGCCAGGCCTTCCAACCTCGGCTCATGCTGCCGCTGGCCCTCTCCTACGACCATCGCATCATCGACGGCGCCGATGGGGCTCGCTTCATCACCGCCCTCTCGAAAAAACTCGAAGAGGTCTCTACGCTCACGGCTAGCGCAGACGGCAAGAGGTCCATATGAATCAAGCGTCTCGCCAGGTGGTTGTCATCGGTGGCGGTCCGGCCGGATACTCCGCCGCCTTTCGTGCGGCCGATCTCGGGCTCGAAACCACGCTTATCGAACGGGGTGACAGGCTGGGGGGGGTTTGCCTCAATGTAGGCTGTATCCCCTCCAAGGCATTACTGCACGTGGCCAAGGTCATCACGGACGCCCAGTTGCTAGGCGATCATGGCATCCACTTCTCGGCGCCTGAGATTGATTTGCAGCAATTAGCCCAGTGGAAACAAAAAACCATCGACCAACTCACAGGTGGCTTGCAGCAGTTGGCCAAACTACGGCGTGTCGAGGTTGTGCAGGGCCAGGCAAGCTTCGTGAATGCCCACAGCGTAACCATCACCGGTCCGGACGGGACCTCGGAAATCGCGTTTGAGCAAGCGATCATCGCCGCCGGCTCCCGGCCCGTTCAATTGCCCTTCATTCCGCACGAGGACCCGCGGGTCTGGGACTCAACCGACGCGCTCGAATTGCGTGACATCCCCAAGAAGCTGCTGCTCATCGGCGGGGGGATCATCGGCCTGGAAATGGGCACGGTCTACAGCGCCCTGGGCAGCGAGATCCACGTGGTCGAATTCCTGGATCAACTGGTACCGTCGGCCGACCCGGATTTGGTCGAGGTCTATACCGAGTGCGTCAAGAAAACCTTCCACATCATGACCGAAACCAAGGTCACGGCCGTGGTGGCCGAAGCGCAGGGTCTCAGGGTCTCCTTCGAGGGCAAGCAGGCGCCGGGCGAGGACGTGCTCTACGATGCCGTCCTGGTCGCGGTAGGCCGTGCGCCCAACGGCAAGCAACTCGAGGCCCATCGCGCCGGAGTTGCGGTGACCGATCAGGGCTTCATCGAGGTCGACAGTCAACTGCGGACCAACGTGCCCCACATATTCGCCATCGGTGACATCGTGGGACAGCCCATGCTGGCCCACAAGGGCAGCCACCAGGGTCACGTGGCCGCCGAGGTCATCGCCGGCAAGAAACACCACTTCGACCCGCGCGGCATCCCCAACATCGCCTACACCGATCCCGAGATCGCCTGGGTGGGTCTGACCGAACGTGAGGCCAAAGAACAGGGCGTGATGTATGAGGCCGCGGTCTTCCCCTGGTCCGCCTCCGGGCGGGCCCTCGCCTCCGATGCCGCCGCCGGCATGACCAAGCTCTTATTCGACAAAGACAGCGGTCGTGTCCTCGGAGGCGCAGTCGTGGGCGTCCACGGCGGCGAACTCCTGGGCGAAATCGCCCTGGCCATCGAAATGGGCGCCGACGCCGAAGACCTGGCCCTCACCATCCATGCCCACCCGACCCTACACGAATCCGTCGGCCTCAGCGCCGAGATCTTCGAGGGCGTGATCACCGACCTGCCCAACAAGAAGGCGGGAGCCAAGCGGGCGAGTGCCGTCAGGTCATAGGGTTCACGACCCGCCCCGTCCGGTCGGAACCAGAAAGGTCTCTCACTGAGACGCGGAGGCACGGAGAAAAAGTTGCGGAGACGTGCGCATCGCTGTGACCATGAGAGAACCGGATCTTGGGAGTTCCCACATGGGACACCCAAAATCCGGTTCAAGAAAGGACTCGGTGACGGTGGCCTGCACCCACTAAAAGGGTCCAGTTCCCTCTAATCTCCTGGTCTCGACATCACTCTACGCCGTCGATCGAACCAAACTCGGGTGTCGTGAAGGACCAGACGTCTCCTTCATGAACGGGTGGGTTCTCGAGGGCATTGACCTCATTGACCTTCCAGTAGTAAGTCGTGCCGTACTGTAAGTTTAGATCCGACAGATCGAGCCATGCGACAGTTGTGGTGGCAATCAGGGCGCTGCCATCTTCGACCGCATCCCTATTCTCACTGAAGAGGACTTCGTGCAAATCAGCTTCACGACCGGGTCTCCAACTCAGGACCGTATCGAGCGAATCAAGGGTTGTACCGACGGCGGGTTGTGGCTGCCGCGCAAGGACCGGAACATGGAAGAATTGCACCTCGCTGAGACCGGTTTGAGGGGCGAACCCGTGCACACTGTTAATGGTGATCCGCACAGCGCTGGCCATGACACCCTCAAGGTCTATGACGTTGTTGAGTGCGTATCCGGCAACCCCGGGCGCCTGGGCCAGTTGTGCAAACCCTTCCAAGGCCACCCAGTCGATTCCGTTCAGTGAATGCTCGATCACAACATCTTTCGCGCCGAATCCCACGAAGGCCTCGATGAGCTGATTCGAGTTCCATACCCAGAGCTGATGCAGCTTGTAGGCCCGGTCGAATGTGTACTCGATCGTGGCCGGGAGTCCCCCGCTGACCCACATGTCAGAGGCGTGAATCCCATGAAGATCGTCCACCAAACCGGAGCCGTCGATGGTCTTCTCGGGACCTGTGTCCGGGCCAGAAGTGCTGGATGCCGAGACTGCAATCGCGGTGATAGGATAGGCGAAGGGCTCCGTTGTGAAGCTCCAGGTCGCACCCTTAAACTCGGTGTAGTCCGGCGCGCCATTGACTTCATCCACGCGCCAGTAATAGGTCTGGTCAAAGGCCAGGCGCCCCACATCCAAGCTGTGGGTCTCTTGACTCAGACCCACAGCGGCTATGGTGTCAGGAGTCGCTGCATCGACATCGTCCCAAGACGTTCCCAAGTAGACATTGTGCGTTTGGGCAGACACGCCGGGCTGCCACGCCAGCACAACATCGCGGGAAATGTCGTCTGCTCTGTCGATCGGTGAGGGACCACCGGCCGTCACGGCAAGTTCGTACTCGTAGGCTCCCATATCAATCCAACTGCCGCGGACCCGCTGGTTGCCCTTCAGATCAATGGGAATGGCCTCTGCCGTATCCCCGTCCCCATCGAGGTCCGCGCTATCCGCGGGCAACGATACGTTGTCACCCGTGTCGATGCAGGGAGAGAAGCCGGTCAGGCGGAGATCATCGTCGGCGGTGCCGATGATGTTGTCCGGTCCATCGGCATCCCGGAACAGAGGATCGAGATCGATATTGCCAATCCCTTCGTCCCAGCCGCCCTGCACGCAAGAATGGCTGATGTCGGGAACTTGCGCCGACTGGAGGCCGTGGGTGATCTGGGCCCTTCGGTCCGAGATCCCGCCGGACGTGTTGCCCCAGAGGACACAGTTCTTGAGGATCAAGTTCGACTCACCCCCAACTTCGATGCCGGCCCCGATCCCGCCGCCCGCAGTGCTATTCCCACTGACCGTGCAATTGATTATCGTGGCGGTGCCTCCGTTGTTGAGTGAGATACCCGCACTGGACTGCACGCCAACGTTTCCGCTGAAGGCGCAATTGATGATGATGGGTGCGCTATCGCGCGTTATGCGCAGCCCGCCGCCCCATATGGCAAAGTTGCCCGTGAAAGTGCAGTTCATGAGCACTGGGCTGCCCTCCGCTCTGGTGAACATTCCACCGCCGCCTAGTGGGGCGCTGACGTCCGCGGTCTTGTTTTCGTCGAAACGACAGTGGATGATCGTCGGGCTGCCGCTTAAGTTGTGCAGCCCGGCTCCGTTACTGGCCGTCGTATTCAGGCTGAAGGTGCAGTCGCTCATCACCGGATTCGCGTTGACGTTGGACATCCCGCCGCCGCCCAGCTCAAACGAAGGCCCCCCCCCAGCGTTGGCATGGTTGTGCCGAAACGTACAGTTGCTCAAGGTCAGGTCGCCCCAGCGGTTGTACAGGCCACCGCCGTTGCGCCAGGCGAAGTTCCACTCGAACATACAGTTGATCACAGTCGGATGGGCCACAGTGCTAACAACGCCCGCATTGAGCATTCCTCCCCCGTCGGCAGCTCCCGGTCCGTTTGCATGCCCGGCGGTGATGACGAACCCATCGAGCACCGCCGTTTCGTCCGCCCCCGTGCCGGTTGTAACATGGAAACTATTGTCAGAGCGAGTGAGTTCATTCGCCAGATCGGCTGCCGTGGAGACAGCGTGGTCGTTCGCATTCAGGTCGCCGCTCAGGACGGTCACATAGGCGGCCGGATTGCGCCGATCACGCACGGCTTCCGTTCCGGAAAAGCCGCCGTAAACCCCGACCCCGCTCACGAGCTGGAAGGTGGCTGCGCGGTCCCCGTCGGGTCCTGCCGGGGCATAGGTTCCCGAGGCCACCCAGATCTCGTCTCCGGAAATCGACGTTGCCAACGCGGTCTGCAGATCTGTGAATGCATCGGCCCAACTCGAACCATCGTTCGATCCGGCCGCCAGGGCATCCACATGCAGCACCGCGCCGACCGCGGAGACGCCCGATGCGCCCGATGCTGCCAACGCAGAGACCAGCAAGAGACCCAAGCGGAGGAGGCCCAGCCTCTTACCCGCTGGCATGCGCCGGTCGCTGACGACGCCGGCGGGTCCACGGCGGCGACAGGCCGCTCGAGGATTGTCGGGTTGCCCTTCGGCCCGGGAGCCCCTGCCGACCGTCCGGGTGGTCGATGTCGAAGGATGCTGCGGTGTTCGCTTGGATTGGGTTGGATTAGTGCGGTACATTTCAGATTCCCTTTCAAATGAGTTACGGTTCTGGTTCCTAACTACCCCTCAATTCAGGAAATCCTGGAGAATTCGCAGAGAAATTTGTTTTTTTTCGAAAAACGGCAAGGCTCGGATTTAGGGATGGGACTAGGTCCTGGGGGGAGAAACGCCATTTATCGAAAATTCCTAGCGCTCAAGTAATCAGTGATCGGTTTGGAGCAAAAACTGATTACTCTGTCACTGGTCACTGAATACGACCTTGCGAATACCCTGGGAAGGGGGCTCTCGGCGCTTGATGGAGAGGCCCCAGCGAATTAAGATGGATGGGATGATCTACCTGGGTGATTGAGACAACACACACCCCTCGAGCGCTGAAATGGGATTTGGTGATTATACAGAGATTGGCGGTACCGGCGGGGAGTTCATGACCACGCACTGGTCCATGGTGGAGCGGGCCGCCTCCCCTGAAACAGACCAGGATCGGGAGTTCATCGGTCTCCTCCTGAATCGCTATTGGAAACCGGTCTACTGTTACCTGCGGCGTAAGGGCTATGACAACGATCGGGCCAAGGACCTGACACAGGGATTCTTTCATGACGTGGTCCTGGAACGGCATCTCATCGAAAAGGTCGACGCCGCCAAGGGACGCTTCCGCTCCTTCCTCCTGATCGCGTTGGATCGCTATCTGGTAAACGTCTACGAGAGTGACAGCGCCCAGAAGCGGTCTCCCCGGGGAAAGCTTGTATCGCTCGAATTCGATGATCTCCCGGAACTGCCCTCCACGGTCTCCGCCGCCGCCTCCGAACAGTCCTTCAACTATGTCTGGTTCACCGAGATGCTCGAAGGGGTGCTGGACAAGGTGGAGCAAGGCTGTCACGGCGACGGCCAGTCCGTCCATTGGCAATTGTTTCAGGATCGCGTCCTGCAGCCGATCCTGGAGGGGACGTCACCCCCCTCCGTCGAGGAGCTCTGCAGCCGACACGAGATCTCCGATGGCGCCAAGCTGTCGAAGATGATCTACACCGTGAAACGACGCCTGCGCTCCACGCTGCAGAAGATGATCCGGGAGACCGTGGTCTCCGATGACTCGATCGAAGCAGAATGGCAGGAGATCAAGCGGTTCTTCCCGGATTTCGCGTAGGGTGTGCCGTGCACACCGAAATGTTAACTCGCGCAAAGCCGCGGAGGCGCCAAGAAAAGGGTGGCCTCTCGATAGGTCTTAGGTATCAATCCGAAATGGTTCACAGCTCTTTACAGTTTCCGGAGTTGAAATCCTGGATGGCCTTCTCGGCTAGATGATCGAGCTTGCCTGATTTCGCATCAAGCTCAATCTGCTCGTCCCACAGCGCAGCATCAACTTGCTGCTGGAAAACGCCTTCCGGATCCCGCGTTCCCCACGCCCCTGAACAGCCCCTTTCCTGAGGGACCGGTTTGACCGGAGTGATCGAGCCGATGACGTGTGTGAATTGTTCGTTCGGATGAGATCGTATAAGTCACTTAGATAAAATAACTTGTATAAATGCACGCTAGGGAAAGACCAAATACCCTTGAGTAAATATATATTTGTGTATATTTTCTGTATGTAAGCCAAACTGGCTTGGGTGTTCGTCCGACTATTTGACAGCAAGAGGCATCGTTATGGCTACGACCGAAAAGAAGCTCTTTCGACACGGTGGCAGTTGGGCGGTTGATGTGCCCATGCAGTTCGCGAAGGCAGTGAGGGACATGAACGTCATCATTGAGGCGTCGCCGGATGAAATCCGCATCACACCTAAGGCGCTGTAAAACAATAACTAATGCAAAATAGGTCGTAATTTCGATATAGCTATGTATGAACCAAGAAGACATTGTACTGAGAAAATATCAAATGCTTGCTCCATCGCTAAATGAAAGGACGC
>JADFHU010000231.1 GCA_022567055.1 Planctomycetota bacterium | reverse complement strand
ATGTAGCGGTCTTCCAATAGATTGATCTCGGCCTGCCACGCCAGATATCGCTGCCTCAGATTCAGCCCGTCCGCGTCCACCCACGAGAAATCCTCCCCAAGCCGCGCACGGCGGGCCTCTGTGCCGGCCGCGACTAGAAAACCCCCAACAAGCGCGGTGGCGACGATGGTTCTTGTAATCCACCCGATGCGGCCGCAACACAGGGCACCCATCGCGACCGGAACGGCAAGCAGTAATCCCATCGAAGCGCCCGTTGCCACCGTACCCGCCACCAACAGCCCCCCACCCAGCTGGGCCCAAGCGCGCTGAGAGAGCAGTAGGTAGGTTGCGGCCAAGGGTACCACAACAGACAGGTAAGATGCGTATTTGAACGCACTCTCGAAAAACCCGAAGGAATCGGAATCCTCGTTGGCACCTGTCACCAATCCCGCCACAACAGAGATCACGGCCGCCGCGGTGATGGTCCGGTAGAGTGCAGTGTGTTGCCCTTGATGCAGCGTCGCCGTGCGAAACAGCGAATAACTTCCCACGAAGATGAGCACCATCTTAGCCGTATAGCTCACGGCCCTGGCGAGGTCATCGGCCACTGAGATGGACATCACGTTGATGGCGAGGTAGGCCAGTACACTGACGTGAGGCAGGGAATCGAACAGCAGTTCCCGACGCCCTAGAAAGAGGGCGCCCAGGACGATGATCAGTATCCAGAGCGCAGAGAGAGTATTGGCCGGCAAGAGGAGTCGCCAGAGAGCATGGTTGCCGAGGGGCCAAAAGTGCAATAGAGACATCAGAATGGTGGCGACGCTCAGGATCAGGGCGAATCGGGAAAGAAGAGGTGTCCCTCGGTCCAAGGGACGATCGGCAATAAGGTCCTTCATAGGCGTCACCCTGTGAACGCAAGTCCCAGATAGAGGAGTGCCAACATGGCCCCCACCCCCTGCCTGAATCTGAGCGCTTTGAGATGGGGGCCCAGTAGCCCGATCAGAATGAGATAGAGGCAGCCCTGGCCCAATACGCCGAAGTCACGTTCCCATCCATATCCGTAGAATCCTTCGGTCAGTATTCCCAACAAGAGCATGTGTCCGGCCAGCAAGCCGACAGCCAGAAGACAACTCACGCCAAATAGGCCGCTCGACGGGGCGCTCTCGGCGGGGATAGGGCCGTGACATCTCACCATGAAGTGACCGATTAGACATAGGAAGAGAAAGGGCATGGTCGCTGAAATCTGCACGCCCTTGAAAAGGGAGATATAGTCATGCGAGAGTTGATTCACGGGAAGAAAGAGCAGGTATAGGGCGCAGACCCACTGCAGCAAGGCACAACGCTCGTTTTCAATGGGCAGCAGCAAGAACAGGGCTCCCGCAACCAAGGGCCAGGGCAGGTGGATTTCGATGGCAGGCTCCAGGCGCCAACAGACCCAGCACAAGCTCCCCAGTGTGCCCAGCAACAGGGCGCGGCCGACATGCGGCGAAAGGGCCTTGATTCGTTCGTAGCGGGATAGCGCAATCATCTGATTCATTTCCCTCAGGACCAACGGCACAGCCGGAGCAGTGCGGTTTTTTGTGTCGAGATCCCCGCCAGGACGTTTGAGACGGGCGTGATTCGTTTTACCAGAGAGGTGACGAGCTTCAACTCATCGCTCCTCGTCAAATAGGAACAGAGCAGAAAGGCGATCAGGGCAGAGAGCGAGGGCAACACGAGATCGTGGCCGAGGGTCGCAAGAAAGGTGGGTGCATGATTGACCTTCAGTGCCAGGAGGACCGCTACGCAGACCCCGGTACCAATGACGGCTTGCTTTAACAGAAAAGGGCCTAATCCAAGGCGCAAGGCTCCGTCGAGTCGTCTATCCAAGAGATAGGCCAATGACAGGACCTTCAGCGTCTTGGAGATGAGCAGCGCCGCGGCAATCCCCAGGTATTCAAATCGGCCGATGAGGAGCAGGGCCAGAATGATGTCCAGAATAACACCTAGGATGCCCAGCTTGACCGGGGTCTTGGTATTGGACAGGGAGAAGAAACCATGGACCAGAAGGGGTTCCAGGGAAAAGGTGATGAGGCCCAAGAGGTAGATCGACAAGGCGGATGCGGTGCCCGAGGTTGAGATCTCCGTGAATGCGCCGCGTTGCAGCAACAACCACACCAAGGTCTGACTCACCAGTAGAAGCAGGCAGGTCGCGGGCAGACTGAGATAAATCGTAAACCTGAACGCCCTGGCCATGAGATCCTTGAACCCCTCGCGATCCCCTGTCGAAGCGAGATGGGAAAGCTGGGAGAACATGACCGTCACCAACGCCACCGGACCGATCAACAGGATCGCATCGAGGAGCTTCTTACCATATCCCAAAAAGGATAGCTGTCCGTCGGGCAGGCGGGAGGCCAATAGGTTGTCGATGAGTCCGCTGATGTGTGAAAAGAGGATGCCCAGCAACAACGGGCTCATGAGCAACAAGACCTTGCGGCGAGACTCCGCCAGCCTCTCCGATCTACGGAAACGTTGGAGAAACTGCCTCGATTCCGGCAGATAGTAGAGTTGAAGCGTCAGGCAGGAAGCGGCTCCCAGCATCAGTCCCACCGGGTAAGCGCGAATGCCCAGCAAGGGCGCAAGGGCGACGAGTGCAAGGACACTCAGGCACTTCAATAGCGCCTCCGGCCAAGCCGCCCGGACAAAATGTCTGCGGGCGTTTAAGGCAGTAGCGCTCACCATGGTTAGGCCCAGCAGGGGCACGACCGGCCCCAGAGTGCGAAGTAGGCTGACCGTCAGATCGTATTTCTCACCGGAGAAACCCGGCATGCAGAGCGAGGTCACCTGTTCGGCGAAGACGACCAGGAGCGCGGCGACGCCTGCCATGAGCAGCGCCACGACGACAAAAACCATACGAAACAGAGCGAAGAATTCGCTGCCCGTTTGCTGCAAACACTGGCTCAGTACCGGCAGCAGGCAGGGATAGACGAGTTCCTTAACCAGGTACACGACGGAGAGGATTATCGTGGTCGACGCGAAGAAGACATCGGCAGCGCCGCTCGTCCCGAAGAAATGGGCAATCACGAATTTTTCTCCCCAACCGAAGACCTTCGAACAGAGGGCGATAGCGGAGAGACAAAGAACGGCGCCGGCCAGTCGAGGCGTTGGCTGCGCCGGTCTGCTTGCGCCCTTGGGGAAAGTGTGATGTTCAGACTTGGACACTGGGAGTTCTCTTACGCACATTCTCGGTAGATTTTGGTGATCTCTGCAACCTGCCTCTTGAGAAGATAGGACTTCTTGAAATGGGCATAGGCGTTTTCGGCAATGGTGTGGCGTCTGATCGGATCCTCCAGGAGGCAGTCGATGGAGCGAGAGATCGCCTTGGCATCGGGCTCCACCAGGAAGCCGGTCTTGCCATGTTGAATCATGTCCCGCGTGCCCACCACATCGGTCGCCACAATGGGACACTTGGCCCGCATCGCCTCCAGGAGGACGTAAGGACAGGCTTCCCCGTCGGACCCCAATACGAAGATGTCCGACATGCCATAGATCGGCGCGACATCCTCACGGTAACCCAGCAGCCGTACCTTCTCGTGCAGACGGTGCTGCTCGATATAGGCCCGCGCTTGGGACATCAATTGTCCCTCCCCCACAATATTAAAGAGCGTCCTTTCGGCCCGCGATTGATCTGCGGCTTCGATAAAGCGAAATACTCCCTTGTAGTCCACCAGTCGACAGACCGTGGTGATGACTCGCCGACCGATGTCAATGCCGCGTGCCCGTTTCAGTGCGATACGATATTCGTCGGTCCCTAGCGGGGATGCGGTATCTGAGACGGCGATGCCGTTGTCGACGACAACACAGCGATCCGTTGCAACGATCCCCTCCGCGACGGCGGTCTGGGCCTCGGTCGGGCCGATGGCAAGGAGCTTGGTCGTCAGTCGCCCCAGCATCTTTTCCAGCCGCCGGTAGACCTCCGCTTTCACCACGCTGTCGCAACGCAGAAAGGAAAAGCAGTGGGGACTGTGGACGCGCACGGGCACCCCCACTAGTGTTCCAGCGATCCTTCCCAGCGCGCCTGCCTTGGAGACATGCGTATGGATGATGTCGAACCGTTCCGCCAACAGGAGTCTGAGCAACACGACCAGCGAGCAGAGGTCCCGGAGAGGATTGATTTCCCGATACATGCGAACCACTCGTATGTCGACCCCCGCCGCTGTCAATTCGCTCAGGCGGGACTCGACGTTGGGCACCTTGCGGGTCAGAGAACAGATGAGTGTCACCTCAAAGCCCGCCGCGACCAGTTCCGGCAGGACGGTGCACATGTAGGTCGCAATACCGCCGTTGAAGCCTTCGAGTATGTGGGCGACACGGATCTTTCTCGGTTGAGTCTCCATGTCAATGAACTCCGAACAGCTGTTTCATGGAACGAGCCAGCGCCGCTGCCTCAAAATGGCGCCTCACGCTCTCTCGTGCCTGTGCGGCCAATCGGATGCGCAAACGCCCGCTGGTGAGTAGCATCGGGATTGTCTTGGCGAGCGCTTCGATGTCTCCGGGAGGAACCAACAGACCGGTCCTTTTGTGCTCAACCACCTCGCAGATGCTCGGCAGGCGAGAGGCAAGGACCGGGACGCCCAGGGACATGGCCTCCAGAATGACATTCGGTATGCCGTCTCTGTCACCACTCCCCGCGACAACCGAAGGCACCACCAAGGCCCGCGCCCCTAGCATGTACTCAGATATCGCCCGGCTCGGCAGCCAGCCGGCGAAGCGGACGCAGGCCTGTAGTCCCAGGTCGCCGACCAAACGCTGGAGGTGGAGCCGTTCCGGCCCCTCCCCCGTCAGGCAGAGGGTGACAATGTGCCGCCTGTCCTTGAGCAGTGCCAGGGCCATGACGAGATAGCCGTAGCCCTTTTTCTCCACGAATCGTCCCACGCAGATCAGATCGAATCGCTTGGGATGCCGAGGGTCATGCTTACGGCAGTTTTCGCTGAGCGTGGCAGGAAGGCAATGGCGAACCAGGTGCAACTTACCGTGTAGTTCTCCCGGTAGTCGCTGCCGCAGGGTCTCAAGCCCCTGTCGCGTGCAGGTCACCACAAACGCCGCTGCCCGGACTTTTCGTTCTATCGCTCCAGATTCTACAAAGATGTCTCGAGCGTGGGCGGCGATGCTGAAGCGACAACGCCTGACCCTTGAGACTGCTAATCCTATGAGAGCCGGCCAACTCAAGAAGTAGGCATGAATTCGCTCTATCCCTGCGGTGTCCAAACAACGCACCAAGCCACTGACCGTGTGAACGTTGCCGGCCAAGGCCAGCGCCTCGCGGGGACAGACGAACAGCAGTTGGAGCATGAGCAAGCCCAGTTTCAGCAGCCCCACAGGGTGTCGCATCAGAACATAGGTCATACTTCTCATGCTCTCCAGAGAACCAAAGCGTGAGCGGTAGGTGACATCGACACCTGCGGCCGTTGCCGTCGGCGAAACCCCCGGTTCCGCCGCAAACACGCTGACATCCAAACCATTCCTTCGTAGTACATCTATCTCCCGATGGGCAAAGGTCTCACTTCGGCAGGGATAGGTCGTCATGATATAGGTCACTTTGACGGCGCACCCCCGCTAGGCACAACGCCCGGCTATCTCTCGGTAGAGGGCCAGGGTCTCCTGCGCTGCCTGTGTCCAGGAGAACTGCCGCACCCTGTCGAGGCCCCTGTCGATGAGGCTGGCCCGCAGGGCTCGGTCCTTCACAAGAGCACAAATCCCTTCGGCAATGCCCTCTGCGTCATCCGGTTCGACCAGGCAGGCCGCATCGCCCAGCGTCTCCTTTAGGGCCCCCCGATCCGAGGCCACCACCGGCACGCCGCAGGCCATGGCCTCCAGGGGCGGAAAACCAAACCCCTCATAAAATGAGGGGAAGACGAAACAGTCCGCCAGTTGATACACGGCGGGCAATTCTGCGCGGGGCACATACCCTGTCATTACAATGTCTCCCGAGTCCTCAAGTTTACGTATCTGTTTCAGCTCTGTGTGGGTCCGCCAGGCCCGTTTGCCGACGATCACCATTTTTTGCCGGACACCGCGTGCGCGAAGCCTCTCAATCACGGCAAGCAGTGCCGCAATGTTCTTCTTGGGTTCAATGTTCCCAACATACAGAATAAACTCATCCGGCAATCCGTAGCGCTCCTTAACACGCACGAGCCGTTCTTCGTCCCGCGTCACTCGGAAGCCAGGATCAATACCGGGATAGATCGCGTGGACCTTGGCAGTGCTCACCCCGAAGAGTCGGGTGATGTCGTTCCTGGTACTCGCCGACACCGCGACGATGCCTGCGGCGATGCTGATGGTACGCCTCATAAAGAGGCCGTAGTACAGTGCATTGGTGCGCTTGCAGAATTGCGGATAGTCAATGGCAATGGTGTCGTGAATGGTCACGACATAGGGGATGCCGACCCTGCGGAGGGGACAGATGTAGCTGGGACAGTGAAGCAGATCGACCTGGTGCTCCTTGATCTTGCGGGGCAAGATCATATGCTCCCAGAGGATTCGCCTCGTCCGGCTGGTCAAGTGCCTGATCTCTACCGGAATCAGATTGGGACATTTTTTCAGGTCGTGGTCCAAGAGGTGAAGCTGGTTGGTGAACAGGACAAAGGTGTCGTTCGAACGTAGCTTGAGCAGGGCTCTCAGCAGTCCGAGGAAATAATACTCGACTCCGGAGAGATAGGGGTCGAAGGTAAAAAAGCTCAAGCCGATCCTCACGTCAGTTTAAGACCTCCCGGTACACTCTCTCGACAGCACGCGCCGTTTCTCTCTGGGAAAAGCGTGAACTGACAGAATGATAGCCGTTTCGGGCGATGGTCTCGGCGAATGGACGGTCCGTGGCAACGCGAATCATGGCATCCACGAGTTGGCCCACATCGCCCGATGCCGCCAGTATTCCGGTGTCACCATTCGTGATAATCTCGCGGGGGCCACAGGCGTCAAAGGCGATGACCGGGATTCCTCGCGCCATGGCCTCAATGAGCACCCGCCCGAAGGGTTCTCGTGTCGCCGTGTGGACCAGACAGTCGATTCGGTTCCATACGGCCCGCATGTCCTGTTGCCAGCCCACCAGTTCGATACCGGTACCGCAGTCGAGGGAAGCACGCGCAGCGAGTTCGATGAGGCCCTCCCTATAGACCCCATCCCGTCCAAATAGATCGTCACCGACCAGCAGGAAGCGGGCATGGGCTAGGTGCTGCGAAGTGTTTACCGCCGCCTCAACGAATACCTTTTGGTTCTTCCATGGCACGAACTGTCCAATATTAGCGAATACCAGTTCTTTTCCAGTCGTTCCTCCCTCTGCCCCTGATTCTGCCGGAAGTGTGTCACCCGCCCACGACGCCTCTACATCGACGCCGTTGTAGACGACTTCAATCTTCTCAGGGGGGACGCCCTGCCCGACAAGATCGTCTTTGACCGCCTGACTGACGGCAAGGATCCTCTTCGACAGATGTCCCAGCACGCGACTCAACAGGGGAAACCCCACGAAATCTCTGGCGTGTACCACGACCGGCTTGCGACGGAGCGCCCCGGCCGTCACCGCGATGGAGGCCGCATAAAAGCTGTTGGCGTGAATGAGATCGGGTTCCACCCGGCGAATGAGCCGGTACAGTCTGTGAGCGAGCTTGATGCCATAGACCAGTGTCGCCGGCGATCGGAGACGCCGCTTTGGCAGAGGTGAGATGGCAACGGTGGGTATAGAGAGGTGAGCTAGCTTGTCAGATAAGGTGCCGTCGTCGGGGCAGGCAACGACCACATCATGCAGGCGACTGAGGCGCTTGACGAGCAAGAGAAGGCTCTGTTCCGCCCCACTCATGCAGCCATTTAGATGGACAAACAATATGCGCATCAATTCCGGCACGCTCCCTAGGGTTTCCGAGCCAAGGTATAGATA
>JADFHU010000230.1 GCA_022567055.1 Planctomycetota bacterium | reverse complement strand
CAGTCCTCGCCCCTTGTACGAAAGGGAAGAACCATGACCCGCTTTTTGCTTGCCCTAGCCGCCGGTATCGCACTCTTCATCGCTTTCCTTGTGGTGTACAACCAGGTTCGTCCAAACTCGGAGCCAGCAACTGAGCCCAATGCCCAGTCGAGCCGTCCGGAGACGTCTCACACCGAGACAATTGTCCAAGAGAGTCTGCCTCGGACACCATGGTCCGGTCGTACGATCCAGGTCACACTGACCCTACCCAAAACCGGTACCCCCGCCGAAGTCCATTTGCTGCCCACTGCCGATCAACTGGTGCCAGGCGATGCCTATGCCCTCTATGAACAGGCCTGCGACGCCCTGCCCACGACGCTGGATAAGAATGCCCTGGCAGAGTGGACCAGGGTTAAGCCAGGGGTGCTCCCCAAGGACCAGGTCAAGGCAGTCCTCGATGAAAGCCAGGCGGTTTTCAATCTGGTGAACCAAGCCATGCTCTGTATCGACTGCAATTGGCCGGCCGGGACGCCGGGGTCTCCACCACCGGACCTGAGAGACTATCGTGTGCTTGCCAGCCTTATTAGCCTAAGCGTGGCCTACGGACTCGCCGATGGCAAGCCGCAGGAATCTGTAGAGAGCCTGGCAATGGGGCTGCGCCTGGCGCAGCAGGTCGGCGCGGGACCGACGCTTCCGCATGCGCTGGTTGGCATCGCCATCGGCGCTTTGACCTGCCGCCAGATACCCGTTTTCATGGAGCAGTCCCACGGCCTCAGTCTGTATGGGGCGTTGGCGAGCCTGCCCACGCCGTTAATCGGCGTAGAAGAGGCGATTCAATCTGAGTTGGACAACCTGGACACGGATCCTCGGGTGAACATGGTCAATCGACGCGCGTTTCTGAGTATATTGAAACCTGCCCATGAACGCGTCCGATTCTTAGCGAAACGGTTGGAGAGGGACCTAAGGATCCTCCAATGTTTGGGAGCCATCCGACTCTACGCTGCCGCTCATGACGGGCGCCTGCCCCAGACACTGAACCAGATCACGGGCTATACCCTTCCCAAGGATCCCTTGCATGACAAGCCCTTCGTCTACGGCGTCACGGTCGATGGGGCCATTTTGGAGAGCCCGGCACCCAAAGGAGAGGATGCCAGAGTGGGCCTTCGCTATGAGATCACCATTGGGCAAGGGCCTTAGCGCGGCATCTGGTTGAAGACTTCGGCCTGGCTAGACCCTTTGGTGCACCACAGAGAACCCAGAGGGCAGAGGAAAAGAGTGGAGAGAAGTGCCCTTGCTGGTAAAAACATGTCGGAACATTGTGACACATCGAAAGCAGCGGCGACAGCTTCTCTGTATTACAAGGTCGCAAGAACTTGAAATTTTTTCCAGATAGTGTCACTGGAGAAAGCATAACTCTCTTCAACTGCAGTGGTTTATGGACTCGCGCAAAGGCGCAAAGCCGCAAAGAAAAAGGGTGTTTTGAGATCTTTGCGCCTTGGCGGCTTGAACGAGTGAAACGAGTGGGCGCGCGTCAATTTTTTTTGTTCCGGCCGAAGGCCGGTCTGTGACCTCGGTGTTCTCTGTGGTAAAAGACAAAACAATGCCGCAGGCAAGAGAAACATCTTTCCCCTAAGACTTCAGCAAGGTAGAGTGACGGCTATGACTTAAATGGAAAATTGAAATGCAGTCTGCACAAGGGTCTTATTCCAGAGATACTCTCCCCTCTTGAAAGGAATATCTGATGTCGTACCGTATCTTCACCCTCGTCACTGTCGTGAGTGCCCTCTTCTGTCTGACCTCCTGCAAGAAGGACTCCCCCTCAGCCGATTCTGCCGAAGAGCAAGCCCCCCAATCCGCCACTGAGCCGGTAGAAGAGCCAGTGGTCGAGCCCGTCGCTGAAGAACCCGTAGCCACAGAGCCGGTCGTGCGAACTCAAGCCCTTGCATTGGGCGAGACGGCCCCGGACTTTACGCTCTCGACGCCGGATCAGACGCCTTTTCATCTCGCGAAGCAACTGGAAGAAGGGCCCGTGGTGCTCCTCGCCCTGCGCGGTTGGCCCGGTTACCAGTGTCCCATCTGCACCAGGCAGGTGGGAGCGTTCATTGCCCAGGCCGATGCACTCGAGGCCGCCGGTGCGCACGTGGTGCTGGTCTATCCCGGTCCCGCCGAGCAGTTGGTGGAGCACGCCCAGGAGTTTGTCAGCGATACCACTCTGCCTGCCAATTTCTCATTCGTGATCGATTCGGACTTCGGCTTCACGAATCGCTACGGGCTGCGCTGGGACGAAACGCGGGAAACGGCCTATCCTTCGACCTTTGTCATCGATACCCAGGGGATTGTCCAGTTCGCGAAGGTCAGCCAAAGTCACGAAGGGCGGGCCAAGATGGCCGATGTGCTGACGGCGTTGGGTGAGTTGAAGTAAAAAAAGGGTGCGGTTCAGCCCCGGGTCACACTCGCAATCGTTGTCGTTGTCGTAATCGATACGCCAAAGTTGCGCCAATTCACTGTTTCGATTACGACAACGACAACCGCTGCGCTGATTACGACAAAGTGGCAGAGGCACACGGACCGACACCTCTGCGAGAACGATTTTGAACCAAGAAAAAAAACTTGCAATCACCCCGCCACGCTGTGCGTCTGCACAATCTTCTCATAAAGATCCAACAGTTCGCCCGTCGTGACCTTGCTGTCAAACCGCGCTACGACGCCCTTTCTCCCCTGGCGACCGAGTTGCGCGGCCCGTTCGGGATCTGCCAGGAGCGGTTTGAGTGCGTCGGCCAGGGCTGCGGGCGTCTGCTCCTGGTAGAGGACGCCGCCCTGGATCTGGGCCAACAGTTCCGAGAAGACACCCGTGTCCGGTTGGACCACCGGTACTCCGGCGGCCCAGGCTTCCAGGACGTAGAGGCCGTAGGCGACGGGCCGCTTTTCGGGGACCGTCATCACGCTGAGCGTTTGCAGGAAGCGGGCACGATCCTGTTGATTGAACTCAGCGAGAAACTCGACATCTTCCGTCAGACCGAGCACCGCGATGCGCTGCCGGAGCTTGCGTACATAGGCCTTGTCCTCGGCGCTGCGGCCCCCGGCCAAACGCAGTCTGGCCTGGGCAAATGGCGGGTCCTGCTTGAGTAGGGCGAAGGCTTCGAGCAGCAGATCCGCACCCTTGGGAGGACAGAGTTGCGACAGGAAGCCGATGGTCGGGACATCGGGCGCATCGGACTTGACCTCAAAGGCATCGACGTCGATCCCCGCCCGTGCGACTTGGATGCTGCCAGTGGCGAGCCCCAAGCGTTGCTCCATGTGGTCGGCATAGTACCGGCTCACGGCCACGAAGGTGGTGACATCCTGGGCCTTTTCCGCCAGGATCTGCCAGGCCTGCTCGCGATAGGGCGCCATCAGATCATCTAGAAAACCATCTTCATCCTGAAGAAGACAGACGACCGGTATCCGCAGACGCTCTTTGACCTGCCCTGCCAAGCCCAGCAAGAGGACATTGGAGAGACAGAGTAAATCCGGTTTGTTTTCGGGCTGTTCCAGCCACTCGATGAGTTTGTGCAGTTCCTTGGCCTGGCGTCCTTCCTCGCCCTGCAACATGGAGAGCATCATCTCCCCCAGGTCGCGGGCGCCGGTCATCCCCGCGCGCTTTCCCGCCCAGGTCAACAGACCGGTCTGGTCGAAGAGACGATCGATCCAGAGGGGCGTCCGGCGAAAGAGGGAACACTTCTGCTGCAGGTAGACGTTGATGCCCCCAAAGAAGACCCGGGTGGGCCGGCATTGTTCGACCTGGTCCAGGGCCAGGGGCAGATAGAGCGGCATCATGAGGACCTGGTGACCGAGTTGCTGCATGGCCTTGACCAGGGCCACGTCACGCAGGCAGTTCTCACAGTAGAAGTTGCCGCCCGATCCCGGCGTCAGTTGTGCAATTTTCATGATTTCGGCTTGGTGCTCATGTCACTAGCCTCGACAAAGGCCGCGAGGTTTGACTGGAAGGTCTCGTCCTTCAGGAGCGGGGACCAGGTGATCTCGCTGTCGGGCAGTTGTCCCATTTCATAGTGCGGGTCTGCATACATCAAGACCGGCATCGAACGCAAGACCCAGGATCCCACCTGCAGGGCATGGGTGACCTCGGCGGCGACCCTCGCCGCGCTTTCTTCGTCGCGGCAACGATAGAGGGCGAAACGATCGCCTTCGATGGTGGCGGCGATGGCGTTGAGCGTGCCGACGCGCAGTTGGCTGTGGGGGAGAAAGGCACACTCCACCAAGTCATAATGCTTCTCCTTCAGATAGCGGATGAGGGCGACGAAATGGCCTTCACTCTCTACCGAGGGCAGCAAGTCGGCGGCCCAACCGTCGGTGAGTTGCTCTGGCTGTACCAGCGGGGACCAGGGGGTCTCGTTGTCGGGGTAGTGAACAGTCTGTGTCGGTTCGGCAAAGCGCTTCACCGGATCGGACTCCACCACGAAGGACCCCATGCGCAGGGCCCGCTTGCGCGCGGTCTTGGGGTCGAAGGGCAGGCAAAACCAGGCCCCCTGCAGGACCACGTAGTCTTGGGCGGCCGCGGCCGACGCGAACCGGTAGAGATTCAATCGGTCTTCCCCCTGGAAGACACAGATGCCCTCATGCGCCTCATGCGGCAGGGCCAACTCCAATACGACATGGGAAAAGGTGAGTTTCGACTCCAGGGTGGCCAGTCGCTCGAGCACGGCTGCAAAGGCCTCGACCTGGGGATAGGCCGGAAAGTTGGGATAATGGGGCTGCGGCTCGGACGAGAGGAAGAGTTCCGTCTGCGGATGGGGATAGACCCAGGCATGCCAACGGACATACTGCCAGCGCAGGGGCTGCAGGCGTTCGCCTGCCAGCGGACCCGAGGTGGCTCGGCCTTCGATGCTCCAGCGGGAGCCGGTGTCCAGGTCTCGAATCTCTCCCTCACTCAACTCAAAACTCAGCAGGCGGTCGCCCAGCAGGCGGGAGAAGGCCGACATGGTGACCTGTTCGGGAGCGGGACCGGCCAGCACCAGGATGGGACAGCCGCCCAGGTCGTCCTCGACCAGGCCGCCCTCCCGCTTCGCCTCGGCCAGGGGGTAGGCACGGATGCCGGCATCCACGTTGATTCCGAGGACCATCTCGTTCTCCGGGTATTGATGGTCGAAGCAACCGGTGATGGTCTTGGCCAGGGGCGGGTCCATGCCCGGTCGGGAGAAGTACTCCTCGCGACCGTGGCCGTGCCGCGCGTCGCGGTGGTGGGGATCCTTCGGCGCGATCATGACGTCGGTCTCCGGATGGGCGGTCCTCCAGGCCTTCCAGGTCATGTGGTAGGTGGGTATCTGCTCGAGGAAGCGACCCTTCTGCGGCCCATCGATGGCGACGCCTTCATAGTGGAGCCAGAGGCTGTGCGGCTCCGCCTTCTTTCCCCGTCTGCGGTTGACCATGGAGAGGGAGGCGTTGTACATGCCCAGGGCAGTGAACTTGGCCGGCTGGCCATTGACCTCCGAGACAAAGGCGGAACCCGATTGGCAGCGTTCACAGGTACTGAAGAGGATGGGCTGGCCGACGATGCGGTCGTTGATCATGTGGTAGTTGTCGGTGATCCAGAGGGGATAGGCACGAAACTGGCCGGCGTATTCGAGACCCACCACGTAGTCGTCCGGCCGCATATGGCGGGCGTCATCAACAGGAACAAACTCCGGACGGTCCCAGCAGGCGATCAGTTTGCCGATGTGCCGGGGGATCTCGAAATTCGCGGAGATGGCGGGATCGTGGGGCGCGAGTCGGGCGGCCGCGATCTCGCTGCAGCCCAGGCCCAGATCGGCCAGGGTCATGAGTCGACTCCTTGCGAGGCGTTGCGCCTAATCCAGCGTTTCGCCTTCATCTCGTAGCGCGGCAGGCTGCCCGCGGCCGCCAGATCCACGGGGACCCGCAGGGTGAGCGCGCGTTGGATACGCTGTTGCAGGTCCCGGCAGACGGACTCGCCGGCTTGGGCTTCGATGGTGATCTGCATCTCGGCCAGGTCTTCGGCCGCGCTAAGTTCCACTTGATACTCCTCGATGCCACCGGTCGCATGGACCAGTTCTTCGATGACGCTGGGAAAGACGTTGACCCCGCGGATGATGGCCATGTCGTCCTTACGTCCCAGGATGCCGCCCAGCAGGCAGAGTTCGACGCTGCCGCAGGGGCAGGGCAGGCGGCGTTCGGCCCGGACCACGTCGCCGGTCCTGTAGCGCAATAGGGGTGAGCCGGTACGACGTAGTGTCGTGAGGATCAACTCGTCGTCGATCACCTCCGGATAGTGGGCGTCTTCCATCACGTGCAAGACACCGGGTTCGGCCGGGCATTCATAGGTGACCGGACCGACCTCCGTCATGCCATGGTGATCGAAGACACGGGCGCCCCGCCAGAGATGCGAAATATGCTTGCGGGTAGCGGGGATGCTGCCCCCCGGCTCGCCTGCCACCACGATGCGACGGACATTCAACTCGCCCATGTCAATGCCCTCCTGTTGGGCGACGCGGGCCAGGCGAATGGCGTAGGTGGGGGTGCAGCAGAGGACCTCGGCCTGGGTGTCCACCAGCAGACGCAGCCGAGCCTCGGAAGAGAGCCCGCCGGCGGGAATTCCCATGTGACCCATCTTCATGGCGGCGTCATAGGCGGTCCAGAAGCCCAGGAAGGGGCCGAAGGAAAAGGCGAAGAAGACCCGCTGCCCGCCTGTCACCCCCGCGGCGGTAAAGACACGCACCCAGCAGTCCAGCAGGACATCCCATGACTCCCGGGTATCGAGCCAGATCATGGGACGACTGGTGCTGCCGCTGGTACGATGAAATCGGACGTAGCGCTCCGTGGGATAGGTGAGATTGCTGCCGAAGGGTGGATGAGCAAGCTGGTCTTCGGTCCACTCCTTCCGGGTCGTGAAGGGCATGCGCTCGCTGAACTGCTCGAGCGTCATTCTGTCGAGATCGAGTCCTGCGTCCTTGAGCCTCGGGGCGTAGAAGGTATTGCCCGGGATCAAGTCCTGGCACAGGGTGCGGAGCGCTTCGATCTGCCCCTGCCTGAGGATCCCGACATCACTCATTGGCAGGTTCCCCCAGTGCTTCGGTTGCCTGGGCCGCTCCCTGGGCCGTTGGGGGTGCCGCAGCGCCCGGTGTCGGCTTGTAGAGCGTGACGAGCGATGCGCCGATGACCGCCAAGAGAATGCCCGCGAAGAAGGGAAGCGGTATGGATTTCCAGCCGCCCTGAGGCGGACGGAGGGTCAGGGCGACGATGGCGTTGACGATGGGCGCACCCGAGCGTTGGAAGATCGTCTTGACTTCCTGGGCGGAGAGCGCGCGGTCGTAGACAGCGACCAGCATGATCGTGCCCAGGAACGAGCGCGTCAACGTGGCCTCGTTCCCTATGACCAGGGGGTAGTCCGGGTCCCAGTTGCCGAAGGTCCCATCGAACCCGTCGAACGTCTCCCGCGCCACTCCGTCCACCACCGTTCGCATCGTCGATCCGTCGTAGCTCGCCACGAGGTGCGTTGGACGACCCGTGCCCGTGAAGACCTGAGGAGTCGATGCGGAGATGTAGTAGTCGCAGGTCGTCCTCACCCGGAAGACCCCGTCCGGACCGTCGTGGCCCAGATGGAGGTTCACCTGATGCTTCCACGTACCGGCTGAAAAGGCGACGATACGTCTGGGGGGATCGCTCCCATCGAGGTCGGAGGGAGCGATCCAGGCCTCTACCGTGAACTGATTGCTTGCGGTGAGAGCGTCGTGGATCTTGGCAGCTCCCGACCGGCTCCGGATCGCCGTGCCGGCATCGACGAACTCGACGCCGTTTGCGCCTGGAAGCCACCTGGCCTTGTCGCGGTCGAGAATGACCAGATCGAGAGGCACGCCCACGCCGCCGACATCGTGCACGATCTCCCCGGTCCCCTCGCTGAAGTCGTAGTACACGACCAGTCCGCCGGTGACGCGGACACCTGAGCCAAC
>JADFHU010000229.1 GCA_022567055.1 Planctomycetota bacterium | reverse complement strand
ATGGAGCCGGATGCAGCCAGGCGGAAAAAGGGCCGCACGAAGCCAGATCGAGTTTTCCGACACAGCCTAAGACACATCGTTGTTTTGGCATTGCTGTGCAGCGGACTGGCTTCCGCTGCCGACGAGGCCCACAACAACCTTGAGCAGGAAAAACATAGGCTGATGCTTGAGATAGAGGAGACCGAGACGCGCATCAATCAGATGCGGATCGAAGCCATGGAGCATGAGGCCATGGCCAAGCGCCTGCAGGCGGAGGCCGCCAAGCTTGAACTCCAGATGCGCAGAGAGATCCAGGGACGCAAGCGGCAACTCGAGATGGCTGCGGCCGAGGTCGAAGTGCATGGGCTCTTGAAGGAGGCCGAACACCTTGAGAGTCGTGGGCACCATGACAAGGCCCATGAATTGCGCGCCAAGGCGGAAGGCATAGAGAAAATGGTCCATGCCCGAAGATCCAAAGGAGAAGGGGGAGAAGAACGGGACTTACACCGGAGAGAACGCGAGATCGATGAACTCAGGGAACGGTCTGGAATTGCCGAACGAGAGGGCCGCATCGAGGAAGCAAAGCAGCTATGGCAACGCGCAGATCGGCTCGCCGAAGAACTCCATCGCCATCACGCACCGCACGAGCGACATGAACACATGGACCGAATGCACGCGCGCATGCGGGACTTGGGACGAGCGATGGAGGAAGCCGAACGAGAGGGCCGTGAAAGAGCCGTCCATGAACTCCGCGAGGAAGCGGAAGCGCTGGAACGGGAAATGCACGAGCATGTACGTGCTACGGAACACGAACACTTGGAGCGAGAGATCCATAGGCTCCAGCAGGGTGCCGAGCGGGCCGAAGAGCGGGGCAGAGGCGACGAGGCGGATAGGCTCCGTCGAGAGGCCAAGGAACTGGAGCATCGTCTGGACGACACCGCCAAGACAAATCGCGAGGAGAGAGAGGAGGAGGAGCATGAGGATGAATCGCTCCGTGATGAGTTGAACGATTTACGCGAGCAGATGGCGGACATGCGGAGGCTGATTGAGGACCTCAGAGAACGCTTGAGGTAGCGCGTCCAGGTGTTGGATGCAGATGGCACTGACCAGAGGTTTGCGCTCGCTTGAGTGTCTAGGTGGGCGACCTCACCTCCGGTAAGGCCTGTTTTGCTTCGCAGAGGATATAGGACGGCCTCCGGCCGGAAGCAACAAAGTTTTGAACCACAGAGGACTCAGAGGGCAGAGAGGAAAAGAGAACTTTCCTTGAGAGGTTATCGATCTTGTTTATCGTGAAAACACGAGTGTGTATCACCTTAGTGAGTATGCTTCTGGCATTGTGCGTGGTGCCGGTGGGGGCTGCGGAAAAAAAGCAGATCGTCCTGATCGCCGGTATCAAGAGCCATGGGCCCCAAGGTAACCGGATTCACGACTACCCCTGGTCCGTGCGCTTGGTGAAGACGATGCTCGAGAACTCAAATGTCCAAACGCAGGTGGAGGTAGTGACATTCTTTGACGGCTGGCCCAATGAGACGGCTGCCCTGGAGGCGGCCGACACCATCATGATCATCTCAGACGGCCGGGATGGTGAAAACGGACGTGAGGCACCCCACCTGGCCTCTGCCGAACGCGTTCAGTTCGTCGATCGGATGATGAAGCGGGGCTGCGGCATCGTGACCTTTCATTTCTCGACCTTTGCCCCGGATAGTCTGTCAGCGCCAGTGCTTGATTGGTATGGCGGGTATTTCGACTGGGAAACGGAGGGTAAGCGCGAGTGGTATTCCGATATCACCACGATGGAGGCCGAGGTGGCTCCCGCGACGCCGGGGCATGCCGTGCTGGCGGGCGTCTCACCCTTCACGATGCGGGAGGAGTTCTATTTCGACATCCGCTTTCGTCCCGACGATCCCCGTTGGAAACCGATTTGGAGCGTGGCGTCCCTAGCCGGGACGAAACCGAAGGGCCGGGTCGTCGCCTGGGCGGTCGAGCGCGCGGACGGCGGCCGTGGTTTTGCGACCACCTGCGGTCACTTTTATGACAACTGGGAACATGCCGCCTTTCGCAAGACCCTCCTCAACGCCGTCGCCTGGACGGCGAAGGTGGACATCCCCGAGAACGGCGTAGAGTCCAAGTTTTTCGACCGCGACGAGATGCAGACGCATCTGGCGGGCGGAAAGGTCATCACCGCAGAGGCCGTTGAAAGCGCGGACGACACGGTCTACGCGGATGCGCCCTATTGGTACAAACCCGGCCATCCCTTGAATCCCGCCGAGGCCACCAGCATCCAGACCCTACCGGGATTCAAGGCGGAACGTATTCTGACGGTGCCGGAGGAGTTTGGCTCTTGGACGGCGTTGACGGTGGATGCCAAGGGCCGGTTGATCGCAGCGGCGCAGCACAAGCCAGGTCTGTACCGAGTGACACCACCGCCGATCGGTGATCATACCGCCGAGACCAAGGTCGAAAAGCTTGAGGGTGTCGCCACCCAGATGGGTTGGTCGCATGGCCTGCTCTACGCCTTCGACAGCCTCTACGTCACCGTTGCCGAGGGTAACGAAACGACGAAGACAGGCGTGTATCGTCTTCGCGACACGGATGGTGACGATCAGTTTGACCAATCGCGCTTGCTGCTGGAATTGGACGCGTCGGGCGAACACGGTCCCCACAACATCGTCCTCGGGCCGGACCACAACTCCCTCTACATGATCTGCGGCAACGGCACCCAGCTTCCGGACGTGGTCGAGAGACGCCGACCCGTAGCAACAGAGGGCATCGACCACCTGATGCCACCCGGCTTCGACAGCTCCCATCACACCGTCGGTGGTTGGGTCATTCGCTTCGGCCCCGATGGCGGCGATTGGGAACTGATCAGCAGTGGCTTGAGAAATAGTTTCGATCTGGCCTTCAACCGCGCCGGAGACCTCTTCACCTTTGACTCGGACATGGAATGGGACCTTGGCGCCCCCTGGTACCGTCCCACCCGCATCTGTCACTTGGTGAGCGGGGCCGAATTTGGTTGGCGCGGTGATGCCGCCAAGTGGCCCGAGCACTACGAGGACAGCGTCGGGCCCGTGGTAAACATCGGACCCTCGTCGCCGACGGGCGTCAAGTTTGGCTATGGCGCGAGATTCCCGGCCAAGTACCAGAACGCCCTGTATGCCTGCGACTGGACCTTTGCTACGATCCATGCGGTCCACCTGCAGCCCCATGGCGCAAGCTACCGGGCAGAGGTGGAAGAATTTGTGGGCGGTAGCGGTCTACCGGTCACGAATCTGGCCATCGGCCGGGACGGTGCCCTCTATTTCGCGGTCGGGGGTCGGCGACTCGGATCTGCCCTATACCGTGTCTATTACACCGGTAGTGAAGCTACGGCACGTGTAAGTTCCGACTCTGAAATTCCGGCTGATGTTCAAGCGCTTCACGTCCAAAGAAAGAAGCTGGAATCCTTCCACGCGACCCTTGACCCTCAGGCCCTCGACACCGCATGGTCGGCCATGGGCCATGCGGACCGAGCCATCCGCTTCGCAGCCCGCGTCGCCATCGAAAGTCAGCCAGCCGATAGATGGCGCGCGCGCGTCTTAGCGGAGACCGACGCGGCCACGGCCCTAACCGCCCTCCTTGCCCTGGCGCGGCAAGGCTCGGTCGCGGATCAGAGACAGGTCCTCGACCGGCTCGCCCGATTGCCTTGGCAGCGTTTCTCCACGTCGCAGAAGCTCCTGGCGACACGGGTGTATGAACTGGCCCTCGCCAGGGGAGAAGATGCCCTTGCCACGCATCATCCCCTCGTGAGACGGCGATTGCGGCCTCTCTTTCCCGATGAACAGGAACGCGTCAACCGCGAGCTGTCACGACTGCTATGCTTCCTCGGTGACCGCTCGGTGATTACGCCCTTACTCGACCTGATGGCCTCCGACACGGGCGAGCGCCCGCACTTGGGATCGGGCTATTTCGTGCGGAATCCCAAATATGGCATCGCCGTTCGCGACATGCTGGAATCTGCCCCCCTGATGGACCGCATGCATCATGCGCAGATGCTGCTCTGGCTCGATGATGGCTGGACGAGGGATCAGCGTCGCCGCTACCACCAATTGATCGCCGACGCCAAAACAAACTCCAAAGGCGGGCACCAGTACGTCGGCCTCTGGAATCGCATACGAGAAATCTCACTCGACCAGGTCTCCGAGGATCAGCGTGAGGCATTCGAGTCGATTGGCGCCGCGCCAATCCTGCCCATGCGGGCAGAGGGTGCACCGGAACCTAAGGGGCCAAGCCGTGAGTGGTCGCTTGACGAAGCGATCGAAGTGGTGGCCATGGGATTGGAGGGGCGTGATACCGAGCATGGCCGGGGCATGTTCGCGGCGGTTGGCTGTGTGGTCTGTCATCGCATTCAGGGGCAAGGGGGTGCCATCGGGCCGGATCTCTCTTCGATTGGTCAGCGCTTTACGATACGTGACATCCTGGACACCACCATCAACCCGAGCAAGACCATCTCGGACCAGTATCAGATGATGACCTTGGAGCTGAAGGATGGTAGCACGCTCTCGGGGCGAATCGTCTCACGCGACGCGCGGAGTACCCGCATCGCGACCAATCTCATGCGTCCGACCCAGTCCTCCGCCATTGACAACGACTCGATTCGCCGGATACGTCCCGAGCCCGTATCCACCATGCCCTCCGGATTGCTGGACCCGCTGAACGAAGAAGAACTCCTCGACTTGCTGGCCTATCTCGTGTCCGGAGGGCGGCACGAGTGAACGCCCCAAGCTTTTTGCCAGCCGGGGCACCCGTCTGTCTCCCGACCGACCTTCGTGGTCGTAGTCGTAATCGATTACACTATCGAACATATTCGCTGCTTCGATTACGATGACGACAGCAATTTACGGTGGGCCCCTGAACTGACTCAGGCCCGACTCTGATGAAGACTGCTGCCCGGTGACCCGTTATGGATGCCCATCTACAAAGCTTGAATGACTTGCTGACCAGTCGAACCCCTTCGGTATCGGTAATCATGGTGGACGCCACCGGCAGCACGCCTCAGGACCGTGGCAGCAAGATGCTGGTGACCCAAGCGGGACTCCATTTCGGGACCGTGGGGGGGGGGCGGGTGGAGCTCCGCGCCATTGAAACGGCCCAGGCGATGCTGGCAGATTGCAACCCGAACCAAGTCACCCGCTTTATGGAGTGGAACCTACAGAAAGACATCGGCATGACCTGTGGTGGCGTGGTGAAGCTCTATTTTGAAGTATTCAACGTCCACCCCTGGGTCATTGCGGTGTTTGGTGCCGGGCATGTGTCCAATGTGTTGATCCCCATGCTCCTCAATCTCGATTGCCAGATCATCTGCCTGGACACGCGTCGGGAGTGGCTGGACAAGCTGCCCGCTTCACCTAAACTGAGAGCGGTCCACAGCGAGGACTTACCGGGAGAGGTCGCGACTATTCCGCAAGATGCCTTTGTTCTGTTGATGACCCAGGGGCATGCCACGGATCGCCCGATCTTGCAGAAGCTGTTGGAACGGGGCGAGCAACCCTATCTGGGTGTGATTGGCAGCAAATCCAAGGCGGCGGTGCTGCGGCGTGAGTTGAAGGAAGCCGGACTCGCCGAAGAAAAATGTGGGCGCTTCACCTGCCCGATGGGCCTGAGCATAGGTTCGAATCTTCCCTATGAAATTGGCATCAGCATGACTGCCCAGCTGCTGGAAGTCCGGGATCGCGTGTTTTCAGACAGCGCCTAGAGATCTCCGATGCCTTCGAATACCAGCTTGACGGCCATGTCCCGCTTTTCTTCGCCGACCTTTCCTGACAGTTTTAGCAAGAGAAAATGCCAGGCCTCTTCGTCGCTGTGATCCAATCTGGGAAAAGTGCCCTTGGCCTTTTCCAGGGGTTGCAGACTGAGGATTGGAGGGTGCTCTGCCGGCGTGTCTTCGCCGGCGATCTCCACCATGACTTCCGGGTCCATGAACTCCAACACCTCTGCATCCTTCTTGTAGGGGATCAGAATCGCGAAGGTGTCATAGGGAGAGGTGCCCAGATGGTTGCCATCTTGAGGCTGGAGAGAGAGGCGCATCACGTAGAGGCCCGGATCGATGGGGTCTTCTCGGAAGTCGGTGTACCCCTCCTTGTTTTCATACACGATGGCTGCGCCCAGTAGGCTGATTTCATTAATCTTGTCCATCGTTTTCTGGGTCGTGTCGGCGAAGCCGCGGAGCGGGACCTCCTTGACGAACCAGAACTCGAAAAACAGGCCCTTGTCATCTGAAATCTGATGGGAGACGCCGGCAATCTTAGTCCTGATGTCCGCGTTCAGTTTTTCCGGTGGCGACTTCTTTTCGACCTTTAGGGAAAAGCTCTCCTTTGCCGCGAGCGGAAAGGTGGCGACGGCCGCAATCAACAACAGCATCGTGTAATTCAACATGTTTTATCTGGCCCCAGACGGGGCCTCTCTATTCGGTTTCACTGATGCGTAGCAAATGCGCTGGGGCTAGAGAGGGGCTGCGGCACGCCAAGAAAGTCAATACGACGTACAATGGCGGCAACGTAGCGCTGCCGGTTGCATACCCTGCATCTTCAATAGGAGACTAACGTGCGAAGCTGCCGAGGAAAGTGCCGCGCCGTCCGCCGTCATCCCAGGTGACGCCCAAACCCTTGCCCGTGAATTTGTCGTGGGCGGTAAAATGGGGCATGGCCGACACCGTCGGGGTCAGGGGACCGTAGTAATACCCATCGTTTCCGCAGGTGTTGTCGGCGCCGTGCAGACATCGCGCCTTGATGGCGACCTGATCGCCGGCCGTCAGGGCTCCGCATTCGCCCCCGCTGCAGGCACAGATATGCATAGTGATGGTCTCTCTCTCGACCTTGACCACATCGGCGAGGAGATCACCGCCCATCTCCTTGGCGAAGGCAATCAGGGCGTCGCGCTGAGCGGGGTTGGCATTCTTGTCGACCAGCAATATAGACTTGGCCGGCAGCGGATTCGCCTCCGTGTCGCCCAGCGTCGCGCTGGCCTTGACAATGGCCACAATCTTGAGCCCCGCTAATTCGACACCGTTGAAGCCGCCGCCGGTGACGCCCCAGGCCATGATGGCTTCCTCGCCCAGCAGTCCCACTTCGCTGTTCGCAAAGCAGGCGGCCGTGAAGACATCGCAACTGCGTGTTTCTATATACTGACCTGCGATCGTCGAAGCATCGGGCCGGAAGGTCACGACGGGGGCCGCTGATAGTGTCATTACGACAACGGCCACTGCGACAACTACTAAACAACATATCTTCTTCATGAGTTTATCCCTTTCAATTGCCCACGGGTGTAGTGCTTGATTATACCAGAATCAGGCGTAAATCGAGCAACCTTCGGACTAATCGGACTGGGCGCGTCAACTTTCGTAACATTCCCGGTCCGGACCACAATCCTGCGAATCGGCGCAGATACCATCCGGGCCCATGCCGTCACCAGTCATATTGCACCAGTAGATGCCACTGTGAAAGTCATCCTCCTCGAGGGGCGTCTCCGAATGAAACGATTCCTTGGAGCGAATGTGCTTGCACACCTTGAGTCGTGTTTGCCTGTCATCAGCCGACATGACGAATCTCCATCACATGGTTTCGATCTAACTCGTTACGACGCCGCCTCGATGGCACGTCGAACCGCCACTTTGACCTGAGCGACCTTGTAGGCGTTCATGCTCAGGGGCGTTGCGCCTTGGGCCGCAGCATTGCCGGCCGCCTGAGCGCCAGCCTCGCGGGATTGCCCATTCAGCGCGGCCGCCGCTCGGTCGGCCACCCATGGGGTCGGGGCCACGTGCCCCAAGACCACGCTGGCGTTGCGGACCCTGCGGCGGCCTTCGTCGAAGGCGACTGCCGCCGCTACCATGGGCCAGTCCAGTCCGCGGCGATGGCGAACTTCATAGACGCCATTCTTTTTGCCGCTCAAGGGAATACTGATGCCGGTGACAATTTCATTGGCCCGCAGGGCATATTCGCGCTCAGATTCG